>CAIYCZ010000408.1 GCA_903924805.1 uncultured delta proteobacterium
AATGCTTTCGGGACTCTCCTTTGAATCGGGTGCCGATACGATCCGATATCCGATTATCAAGGACGATTTCGAGAGAATCAAGGAGTCTATTCTAGCGGCTTCCGGGAAAGCGGATATCGTGCTTGTAAACGCTGGATCGGGAAGGGGCTCCGAGGACTATACCTCAGCAGCCATTGCCGATCTTGGCGAGTTGTTTATCAACAGTGTCACGATAAAGCCCGGCAAACCCTTTATTGCCGGAATCGTAAATAATACACCGGTTTTCGGCATCCCCGGCTATCCGGTATCAGCCTTCGTGACTTTCTGTCTTTTTGTGAAACCGTTGATTCAGCGTCTTTGTGCAGTACCGATGAAAAAGGATGAAACTATCCGGGCGACACTTTCGAGACAGATTGCTTCATCACTGGGGGTCGATGAGTTTGTGCGCGTTAAGGTTGGAGTCGTAGGTGACAAATACATTACGACCCCTTCCGGAAGAGGGGCTGGCTTGCTTATGTCGGTAGTGCGTGCCGACGGAATGATAAAGATCCCCGCAAGTTCTGAGGGCCTTGCCGCAGGCAATGAAGTCGAGGTCGAACTCTTCAGGGGAAAGGATGAACTGATAAATACGATCGTATGCATCGGAAGCCATGATAACTCCCTTGACGTTCTCGCAAACGCCATAAAAAAGAACTACCCTGGATTTGGGCTCTCGTCGGCACATGTGGGATCAATGGGTGGCCTTATGGCTCTTAAAAAAGGTGAAGCCCATATGGCTGGCACCCATCTGCTTGACGACGAAACAGGTGAATACAATATTCCCAGCATTGAAAAATATTTACCGGAAAGAAAGATCGTTCTCATTAATCTTGTTTACCGTCTCCAGGGACTGCTTGTGAAAAAGGGGAACCCTAAAGAGATTAAGGGATTTCAGGATCTCATCAGGGACGATATTGTATTCATCAACAGACAGAGAGGGTCGGGGACAAGACTGCTCCTCGATAAATACCTCAGGGACCTTTGCATTGACCCCCGGCAGATCAAAGGATATGAACGGGATGAATATACCCACATGGCTGTTGCATCAGCAGTCCTGACGGGCCTGGCCGATACCGGACTTGCTGTCTATTCTTCGGCAAAGGCTCTGGACCTTGATTTCATACCTGTAGCGGAGGAGCGTTACGATATTGCGATCCCCGCCGAGTTCATGGAGACCGAAAAAATTCAGCTCCTTCTCAGGATCATCAGGCAGGATAAGGAATTCATCGAGACGGTGCAATCCCTCGGCGGCTATGATACAAAAGATATGGGCAAAGTTCTGTTCGCCAATTGATGAAAAAATTCAACTCCCTGGCATTCCCTCTTGATATCGTTGTAGAGAAACCTTCAGACCTGGACAAGAAAGCCGACAGGGAAAGGTTACTCGATGCTATTTCCCAAACACTGTCGAGTTCCTTGCCCCTCGATATAGACCTGGAGGTACTGAGACGGATTCCTTCCATGATGAGGGAACAGGATTTCTCACTGCAGGTTGTGATTGTCACATTAAGGGAGAGGCTCGACGTTGTCGCTGCCGGGCAGGCGGTATGTTACGGAATTGCGATCGACCTCGGGACCACGAATCTGGTAGCATGGCTCTTCGACCTGAAGACATTCAAAAAAATAGATGTAAGAGAAACAGTCAACCCCCAGACCTCAATCGCCTCAGATGTACTCTCCAGGATCCATGAATCCATGAAGGGCAGAGGTGAAGAGTTGCATCGACTTATGATAGAGGGAGTTAATGCGCTAGTCGGGCAGTTATGTGCGGCGAATGGTGTCGCTAGTCGGGATATATTCGCCCTCACAGTTGCGGGG
>CAIYCZ010000409.1 GCA_903924805.1 uncultured delta proteobacterium
AAATAACCGCTTATCTCTATGCTATCAAGCGGGGAAGGGGTGTTTGGATCGCTCAGCGGCACCACCGATAATTTGCTTTTAGCCTGATCGTATGAATACCAGCGGGTGCCGGTAGAAAGCTCAAGCCCGGTATCGCTGGCAAGCTCTTGTATAGCAACTGAGTTTCGTGCAAGCTCCAGTACTTTTTTAATCTGCGGGTTGTCCCGGTTGCTGATGTCAACCGTCTGAAAGGCTTCATTGGAGACCGTGAGCACAGTAGCAGAGTCATACGGGATTGCCCGTTCAACCCACCCGGAATGTTCGATGAGCCCTCGTTTTGTAAGCCCTTTCCTCTCAGCGTCAAAGAAATAATCTATAAGCTGCACGCCGGATATCTCTGCATTATCATGTGCTGACCAGGAGCTGAACGGAACCAGGATAAGGTGCAGGTCGTCAAGCACCTTAAAGGCCTTGTGCATGTCATTTATGTCCGCTGGCACCCAGCCGTAACCCTCAGCAAAATGTACCCGATTTACCAGCAGCGGGTTATCAATGCCGGTAACATCAAAGAGGCTGACGGCAAGCGATGGGTTCCCGTCTGCATCATCATGACCGAGCGTTACCAGGTTGTCTGTTTTGGGCTCGATGTAATCGATCCAGCCCGACATCGACAGTGCAGCAAGCTGGCGCGGCTGCGCCGGGTCTTTCAGGTCAATGCTGAACAGCGGATCTTTTTGCTCATAGGTGACAGCATATGCGGCATCGCCGGCAAACCGCACCGACATAAGCGATTCCGGGCGGTCGATTTTCAGCGTGAGGCTGGATACCGGCTCTATGGTGTCAGGGCTTTCAACCGTATAGATATAGAGCGAAGGGAAACCATTCCCCCAGTATTTTTCCGGTGTTATCACCCTGAAATAGCCGTTATAAAAATCGATCTGCCACCTGTTGAGCACAACGCCGGGGACGGTAACTGTTCTTCCCTTGCGGATCAGTCCCTGCTCATCTGAAATGTCAATGCAGGTAATGTCTGTGGCATCGGTTTCTACCCAGTTGCCATCCTTATCCGTATGCCCCCAGCCGTACTGGGCAAGAAAAATCTTATCCGGAGTTACGTGAACATTGTTTTCATACGAGCTGGCGGGCATGGGAAATGACATTTCATTCACAATGGCTATCTGTGAGGAGTCAGCTACTGAAACGGCAGAGATGGTGGTGAGGTTCTCACTATCTGGTGCATTATAATAGTAATAAGAATATTGATTTGAAACCGTATACAGGATGCTGCCCACAAGCCGCGTATCAGTAATAAACCCTTTAATATCTATCCCGCCGCTGATCTGTGGTGATTTCTTATTCCGTACATCCACAATCGCGATCTGGCTTCCCTGAAATGATTCAGTTTCGGCTTTCAGGGAGCTGTACCAGCAGTTAAAATAATTGGAGACGACCACATAGGCATTTCCGTCCCGGACATACAGTTCCACCGGATACCCATAGAGGGGAACTGTCGCCAAGAGCGATGGATTGCTGCTGTCTGTTATATCGATAAGCTGAAGTCCCCGGTACTGGTTCAGGACAAACAGCGTATTCTCATACACCTTTACCATATCGCCCTCTTCAATAGTGCGTCCATTTTTATCGCCACCAGCGCCTTCGGGAGCGGGGGAATAAATCCTGCCTCCGCTTGGCAATGCTGAATGGAAGTCGCTCTGTCCTTCAGGTTCCTGTTTTTTAAACGCAGCAACGATGCGGTGATGTGCCTGCACAGTGCTGAAGGTATATGAGGCAACCGGGCCCCGGGATACCCGGTCAACCGTTACGTCTGCTATGCGATACCCGGTATCCGGCACGATAGCAAATGTCTGACTTTCCCCGTTATGTACCGTTACCCATCCCCGGGGTGTTATGCTGCCATGGAGGCCTGCAACAGCTCTGATACGGTACACAGCATTCTGTGCTGCTGTATGTGCTTCAGGACCCGGGGCTGCTAAAATAACAGTCGCTATTAAAAAAAATATTTTTGTACGAAGATGCATTTTTATGTTCCCTCCTGTTAAAATCCGGCGGGATTAAACACCACTGTATAACTATATATATTATGACTGACTATATATTACTTATAAACACAGATTTTTTTTAATAGTTATGGTGCGTTAACCACTAATCAAAGACTGTCAGTGCAGGATACCACGGGCATGAAAACAGGATAAAAGATGCAGAGAGGAATGCTATGTAAGAAATTTCATGATTTCTTCACGGGTCAGGCCGGTGTGGTCAGTGAAAGAGGCAATCTGTTCTTCGATGGGTTGTTTCCTGGCTACGGGGTGTGTTATCCTTTTTATATCCACAGGTTCAAATAAAAATCCCCGCACCTGCTCTGACTCAAGATATGCGTACTTGATGAGTTTGATGGGGATGTCGCTGCTTATAAATTCAAGTGCGTCCAGGAAATCATGCGGGCATTCAGGAAGCACATAGATAATACCAGGCGCACGTGTTTTGTTGCCATCAGACGGGGCATTGTTTTCCCGGATGGAAGCATTTCCAGCCATCCACTGCAGATGGGAGAGAGAGCGGTATAAGAGTCCCTCATCAAAAATTTTTACCACTTCGACAAGATGCAGACGGTTATCACCGGTTGCACCGATGAGAAATTCATTAGTGCCGGACGCGAGCGGCTCTATAAATCTGAAATCCTTATATAACACAGCAGGATTCTTCAGGAGATGAGAAAACAGCAGATCCTTTTCCTCAAGCACCGCCCTTTTAAACGTTACGCTATTTCCATTAACTGAAGATACCATCGTCCAACCCTTTTTCAGATTATAGGGGAATCCGGTAAAACCATCGCCTGGCCACTGGTAACAAAGAGTTTTTCCAGAAACGCGTACTCCTCCGCATCACCCGGTTTCTGCTGCTCCAGTTTTCTGTTCAGTAACAGTTCTCCGATTGCATGTACCTGCCGCGCTGCGGGACAGTCAGCGGGAAGCGGCATTTTATTCCTGACAGATTCAATAACATCTGCATCCCAGCGGAGAAACCCGCAGAACGCAAGGGATTTACCCAGAAACTGCCGGGCTGCTTCATCGAGCTTTTTGAAGCCCCTGAAAGCCTCTTCCTCAGGTGCTGTTATGATGATCCCTATAGGTGACTCCGGTGAAATCCTGCTTATCGTTTTTATCATGCTGTAGGTCTCTATAAGCCGTGCCGGTTCTGTGCCTGAAATTAATATACTATCATCAGAGGCTTTGAGGAGAGCCTTTGCATTGGCACTGAACGCCATCGAAGTATTGATGAGAATCGCATCCGCTTTTTTAGCAGCAGTACTTATTTCATGTACAATCGGATTCTGCTCGCCGGCCCAGGGAGAATTGAGAATCGTTATGTCCATGTCAAGGGTAATAAGCCTGATGTTTATGGAAGCTCCTGTAGCACCCTGTGGTGCACCGGACTTCAGGGAAGCAAACAGATTCATGCTGGGAAAGCTCAAGTCTGAATTGAGTACCAGCATCCTCTGGCCTCTGCCGGCAAAGTCGATGCAGAGGTTAAAGGTAAGGAATGAGCTGGCAATTGATTTTGTATTACAGGCAAGTGCTATTGCATAGGGCCGTTGCCGCGCCTCCTGTTTTAATGGGGAAGATGCTGAGCTGGTTAATCTCTGGTCTATGCCCGCAGGAGAAACCTGCAGATTAGAATCATGCAGCTCCGCGGTGGAGTTTTTAGCAGCCCGGCGCATTTCAATATCATGCACGTTGTTCTTGTCTGCCTGAAGAGAAGAGACGGGTGGCGTGTCGCTGTATTTTTCAGCGTCTGCTTTGCGTGAGAGGAACAGATGTGCATAATCGTGCAGACCACGACCAGACTTCTTGTTATCTTCCATCAGTTCCCCTCCCGTTCAGATGTAATCTTTTTGAAGGTTTTATGAGTGTGGCGTTTACTTATTATACACAAATAATTAATATTATTGCAATATATATTATTTAAATATTTAAACACCGTATAATAACTATAATTTATATCTGTTTTCATGCACGAAAACAGGTCTCTGCCTGTCAAGGCAAAACAATGTGTTGTAAGCCATAGTTTTACTGAACCTGTAGATAGAATTATTTTTCATAAACCTTTTAGGGCAATTCCTCTTTGAAAAAATCATTTCAGGAATTGCAAAAAATTTACAGTTGTTTTAAAATGCAAAATAAATTTATGTAACACAGTTTTTAATTTGATAATTCCCCATAGCTTGGTACAGGGTTGCCACATACTCTCTTCCCCCTTGATGGGAAAATTCAGGGTCTCCCGCAGCAAGCTTCGGGGATGGTTCATTAAGCAGGAGGTACGTGCCTATGGATACTTGTGCTTATATTTTTGTTGAGGTAATCCACGGGAAGTCCCGGGAAGTTTCTGCTGAAATCTCGAAAATTGACGGGGTTGCATCGTCGCATATTGTAACCGGACCCTATGACCTTATAGTCTTTGCTAAGGCTGCTGATATTCAGCGGCTCTGGGACCAGATTATATCGAGTATTCAGAAAATACCGGGAGTGGTACGGACAATAACCAATATTGTAGCGGAGTAATTCGGGATTGTTTGAATGTGTCATTCGGATTGCGGAGGGTGGAATATTTTATCGTGCATTGATTTTCATTCCGCATTCCGCAATCTGCAATTATGTGTCAAGTATTTTCCTCACAATTTTTAACATCTCTGATGGCGAGACAGGCTTGAGGATGAAATTAAAACCTGCTTCAAGGAGCCCTTTTTTATGGATAATATTTGCCGTATAGCCACTCATAAACAGGGCTTTAATCTCAGGCTTGATTTCCACGCACGCGGTATATGCTTCCCTGCCGTTCATTTTGGGCATGATAACATCAAGGATAAGCATCTTAATCTTCCCGGCATGGTCCTTAAATAATCTGAGCGCATCCTCTCCATCAACCGCCTCGATGACCGTATAGCCTGATTGCTCAAGCACATCCCTGGTAAGATTTCTCACCGCGGTATCATCTTCAGCCACCAGTATTGTCTCACGTCCTCCGGCA
Source organism: uncultured delta proteobacterium (assembly GCA_903924805.1). Taxonomy (GTDB): domain Bacteria; phylum Desulfobacterota; class WTBG01; order CAIYCZ01; family CAIYCZ01; genus CAIYCZ01. The sequence goes on from CAIYCZ010000409.1 coordinate 5,026, forward strand.
GTGAATTGTGCGGTGCCCGGTGTGGAGTATGGCGTAGCGGTTTTGTTATGGGTTTTAATGAGGGGCAGATATATCTTAAATGTTGTGCCCTTATCCGGTTCGCTGTAACAGTTGATATAGCCATCGTGCTGTTTTACGATCCCGTACACCGTTGACAGTCCGAGACCGGTGCCTTTCCCGACCTCCTTGGTGGTAAAGAACGGTTCAAATATCTGTGCGCGTGTCTTTTCACCCATGCCCATGCCGGTATCGGCTACCGATAACAGCACATACCCGCCGGGCTTTCCATAGCCATGGGCTTTTATATATTCATTATCCATTTCAACAAGCTGTGTCTCAATAGTTAAATGTCCGCCCTCAGGCATTGCATCGCGCGCATTTGCTGCCAGGTTAATTAACACCTGCTCTATCTGGCTGGAATCCACCCTGACCGTTGTGTCTTCGCCGGTGATGACGGTCGCCAGTTCAATGTCCTCGCCGATGACCCGCAGCAGCAGATTTTTCACCTTTTCTACAATGTCATTTATTTCTACCGGCTGGGGATTGATGATCTGTTTTCTGCTGTAAGCCAGGAGGCTGCGCACCAGGTTTGCAGCCCGCTCTGCAGCAGAAAGTATCTGCTCGACATTGGCCCGCAGCGGGTCATCTTCCCGCATCTTCATCTGCATTAAGCTGCCATAGCCGATTACTGCTGTGAGGATGTTATTAAAGTCATGGGCAATGCCGCCGGCAAGATGCCCCACCGCCTCCATCTTCTGCGACTGAATGAGCTGCGCCTCAAGCTTGGCCTTTTCCTGCTCTGCCTGCTTGCGTTCGCTGATGTCGCGTATGATAGCAACTAAAGTTGTTTCATCTCCATACTTCAGTATCCCGGTAGAAGTCTCAGCATAAAATTCGCTGCCATCCTTTCTTTCCCCAATACCCTCAACTATTTTTCCTGAAATACTCAATGCATCTTGTGACAAATATTTTTCCATCCATGTACGGTGAGCTTCCCGGTACCGTTTGGGAACTATTGTGCTGAACGGCTTCCCCAGAACTTCATCTGTTGCGTAACCATATAGCTCTTCAGCTTTCCGATTCCAGAAAATTATTTTTCCGCTGCTGTCAACCATGAAGACAGCATCGTTTGCTATCTGCATTATAGAGCGCAACCGTTCCTCGCTCTCCCGTAAAGCCTCTTCGGCCCTTTTGCGTTCGGTGATATCAATAAAGCTTTCGATTAAATACATACGTCCCTGCAGGGCTATCTGGCTGACGCTTTTGAGTATCGGGATACGCTCACCGCGTGCATTTATGAGTATGCGCTCGGAGAGGTTCACCGTCTGGTTAAGGTCGGTAATAGGACATTTCCCGATATTTGTAGGGCAAACGAAGTTGTGACAGATATGATCAATAACCTGTTCTCTCGCGGCGCCTATCATTTCGAGGGCATAGGAGTTAATGTCAACAATTTTGTGAGTTTCAGGATCAACCAGTATATATCCAGAGTGTATGTGGTCCAAAACAGTGCTCAAATTATCTTTGCTTTTCTGGAGATAGTCTTCTATCTTTTTTCGCTCGCTGATGTCGCGGATAATGCCCTGATAGAACTTTTTTCCCTCAACTTCAATAATACGCGTGCTGACTTCTACGGGAAACGTTGCTCCGTCTCTGCGCTGATGCACGGTTTCAAACATCAGTCCCTTATGCTCCTCGACATTCTTCATATCTGCTTCAAAGTTTGATCGGGTTTCAGGAGATCGCAAAACCGCTACGTTTAATCGCAATAACTCATCGCGGCTGTATCCATAGGATGAAATGGCGCGGTCATTTGCTTCGATAATTCTCCCGTTTTGATCAAAGAGAAGGATACTATCGTTGGCATATTTTGACAGGTAGTCATAACGAAGTGACAGTGTCTGCCGTTCGATCTCAGTCTCATACTGTTTGCGGTAAGCTGCTAACTGCTGCTGGCGCCAGACAAAGGCGATCCCTGCCCCTGCTAAAAGAATTAATAACCCGGCAAGAAGTGTTGCAAACAGAGCCCGTTCATATATTGGCGCATAGATCTCGTCCGTATCAACCTTGGCAATAAGTAACCAGGGAGAATCAGGCACGGCTTTTATTGCTGCAAGCACCGGTATGCCGCGGTAGTCTCTGCCTTCGGCAACCCCTTTCTGCCCGCGTGCAGCCAGTGCTGCCGGTAATTGCGGGTCATTAATGGGGACTTTAAGAGACAGCGCAGTGTTCTTCTGGTGGCGAAGCTCATTCAAAAATAAAACATCATTCCCTTCCCTGCGCACTATGAGAGTCTCAGCGCTGGGACTCAGGGTGGGCCAGCGCTGGATAAGAGGGTAGAGGAACTTGTAGGGATTAATTTTAAAAAAGAGGACTCCTATGTGTGCGGAAGCGTGTTCAAAAGGCGAACAGAGGGGGATAAAAAGACCTATATGAATCTCAGGTGAATGTTCTTCCCGATGCAGGTCAGTTAAGACTATATTTCTTGTATGTAATGCCTTTTCATAGTCCTTCCTAACAGGGCTCTCTATTGTTGATGCTATTCCTTCTGGTTCTGACAGCAGCACATTCCCTTTCGCATCCAGGAGCAGGATGTTACCATAATCATAGTACCTCAAGAGTGATGAGAGCCAGGTGTGGATTTCCGCCCTGAGTCTGGTCGAAGACGGATCTCTGATGAACTCTTGTATATCAGGTGTTATGAGAGGATTGTTATGGATGACTTCTGCATCTCCGATGCGTTCTTTGCGCCACTGGGAAATTTGATTTACCTTCAGCTCAGCAATAGCTGAGAGTTCCTGTTGGATATTTTTTTTGATAAGTTGCTTCTGATTTAAATAGTACAGATAACTTGCGCCTGTAGTGCACAGGGATAGGAGAAGGAAGATAAGGATAAGATACCACGGGAGATTAAGATGTTTGTTTTGCGATGCGATGCTCATACGGTGCCTTTTTAAGTCTTGCTTTTTGTTAAAAGCAGAATACCGGCATCCATCTTTTATATGGTACCCATGTTTGGGAACACTATAGTTTGTTTTTATATATATTTCAAACTTTTATTCATTATGATAAAATAAAAATCAGTAAAGGTACTGTCAAAAGTTCTATGAAAAACAGGAGGAGATATGAAGCCACAGAGTTCACGGAGAAATTCTCTGTGTTCAAAATGAATATCCTTTAAAACCTGGAACTGGAGGAAATCAGGATTACAATCTGCGTTCTAGAAGACAAGAGAAGGTGAAAAGGTAAAAAGGCGAATGGGTGAAAGGGAAAAGAAATTCAGCCACAGAATTTCACAGAAATCACAGAAGCTTTAAAACATAAAAAAATCAGTGCTGTTCTGTGTAATCAGTGGCTAACTTAGCTGATGGCTGATAGCTTTTTATTTATTATTTTATCTGTCAACCCTCCATAGAATTTCGGAGGACGGGCGTCCTCTGTGGTTAAATTTTAATAATACTATCACAGTTAAATAAAGGGGAGTCAATGATAACCTTGAGGCAACGGCTATTATTACCGGTAATTATGTCTTTTCCCTTGATTGCTTTGCTGTGTACCTGTGCAGGGACTGAAGAATTCCTCAATAAAAGTGAAAAACAGGTGCTCATTAAAATAGCCAGGGATACCCTCAACCTCTATCTCAATAAAAATGCACTCCCCGGACTCTCAGATTACCCTCTGACTGCAAATCTGGGGAAAGAGTGCGGCGTGTTTGTAACCCTGAAGAATAAAAAGGATGGAGAGCTTCGCGGCTGCATCGGCTACATTTATGGAATAAAGCCGCTGGCT
>CAIYCZ010000410.1 GCA_903924805.1 uncultured delta proteobacterium
AGGAAAGCTGCCGGAGATTTTTAATCCCTGCGTGGTAGAGGAGCAAAAAGTTCCGCACCCCCATCCCCTTGAGCAGTACCATCTCTGCATCCTGTATCCATTGTCCCAGCTCATCAGGTAAAACAGCGGCACACTGTTGAATCGTACGCTGCCGGTATTCAGATTTTCCGAGGTTTACCAGGTCGTTTACCATAACAATAGCGCATTGTTCCAGGCGAGCTCTTTTCCCTTTATCAATAGTTTCCATGTCGTGAACGAATGAACGATAGGAATCCACGGTTGTTATATCAATTGATTTAAAAACCGAGAAACAAAAAATACTACAGCAGATAATTAACAGGAATTTAAAAAAAGGACGTACTCCTGTCTGGCGGTACCGTGTGCACATCTCCTGTTCCCATCCAGGTTTTTTCCTGAACAGATAGACGAAGCATGTCATAACGTAGCATTCAAGCGCAAACGGAACGAACCCGAGAAACCCCGGACCGGTCATTTCAAATAGTTTGAATTCATCGAAGAAGGGGACCGTATATATCCATTTTGTTGTTGCCCAGTAATTACAGAATTCCCAGAAAATACCGCAGAGCAGGCCCGCGATCATAAGCAGGGCCGGTTTTCGCAGTTCCCCGCATTCCCCGTACTTCAAAAAGGATGGCGCACCGCAGCGATAGTTTACCGGGTCTAAAAATAATACAAATCCACACCACACCAGTGAAAAGCAGTAGCGTGGATAAAAAGCGCTCAGCATGAGGCATGTGATACCGGCAAGCATGATAAAAATATGTATGCCAATCGAAAATGATCTGGGGGTAGCCCGCCACTGCCTGAGAAGCGAGGTGCTTTCAAGAAACTCTGCAGTTTCAAAGATGCCGGGAAGCACGGTGGCAAATGATGCGCTGTAGCCAATCCACCGCAGAGGAGTTATTTCAATAACATTGACATAGTACCAGTTCTTGAGGATCAGATTAAAGCATTCAAAAATGAGCCATATAAAAACAGATACCGGAAGCAAAAACAGGAATTCCCTGGTTCTGCTCAGTATCAGTGAGTTGCCCCGGCGCAGAAAGATAACGCTGTCAATGAACAGGATATATGACCACCAGGCAAAACAGTAAAACCAGGTGGGGAAGGGTTCGACATCGAGCGCAAGCAGTATCCAGGAACAGGTAAAGACAGCTATTCCTGCGCTGAGATTATAAAAAGCCATACGCGAGCACATCCTGACTTATGCGTTTGAAATCCTCATCAATACAGCGTCTAAAATTTTGGATTCAGGGCTTCGGATGTTCTGTGGGGCAGGGGACATTACGGGACACTGATCACAGATGCCTTACATCGGGTTTAAGGTGCAGGGTGTCAGCAGGCGCCGCTGCTTCTTCTCCCTCGGTTTTACCGGTAAGGCCCTCCATTTTAATGTGCAGCCGTAAATCATTGGCGCTGTCAGCATATGCGATAGCATTTTCATATGATATACGCCCGGCTTTATACAGGTTAAAAATAGCCTGGTCAAAGGTCTGCATGCCTTCGCGGGTACCCTGGGCCATGGTTTCCTTCAGCGTATCAATTCTCTTTTTCATAATCAGGTCTTTCACCCGCGCACTGTCTAACAGTATCTCAATGGCTGCAGCCCGCTTACCGTCAACCGCCGGTATCAGTCTCTGTGATATGATAGCCCTGAGGTTGAGCGCAAGCTGAAAATAGATCTGGTCATGCCGTTCCGGAGGAAAAAAGTTCATTATCCGTTCGATACCCTGGTTTGCATTGTTGGCATGCAGCGTGGAAAGGCACAGATGCCCGGTCTCGGCAAATGCAACGGCTGCCTCCATGGTTTCAGTATCGCGGATTTCGCCAATGAGGATTACATCAGGTGCCTGGCGCAGGGTATTCTTCAGCGCTTCGCCATAGGACAGGGTATCCATCCCTATTTCGCGCTGGGATACAATGGATTTTTTATGCGGGTGTATGAACTCAATCGGGTCTTCAATCGAGATAATGTGTCCCGGCGAGTTTGCATTGCGGTAATCGATCATTGCCGCAAGGGTGGTTGATTTGCCGGTGCCGGTCCCGCCGACCAGTATTACCAGACCGCGTTTGGTCATGCTTATATCTTTCAATATCTCGGGAAGCTTTTGCTGATCAAGCGATGGTATGTCCATGCGGATCTCGCGAATAACGATGCCGACATAGGCCCTCTGTTTGTAAATATTGACGCGAAAGCGGCCGATGTCAGGATAATAAAGGGCAAGATTCATTTCCATATGTTCTGCAAAAGCAGCTTTCTGCTTTTCACTCATGATAGAGTATGCTATTTCCTCCACCTTCTGCGGAGTAAAAATATCGTCGCCGTGGGGCTGCGTGATACCCTCAACCCTGAACATGGGGGGGCTGTCTGCAGTGAGGTATAGATCAGATGCTTTTAACTGCATCATGATTGTCAGGAGATCTCTGATATTCATGGTATTGCCTCCTTTATGGTGATGCCGGTGCAATCACCCGTACGGGCAAGGTACCGGGATTGTCAGCACCGGTAATTATGCCGCCTGTGAGTTGAGGAAGCCCTCTGCCTCCTCGGGATTTATCATATGCCGGCTGATGAGCTCCTTAATTGCTGATTCCATGGTCTGCATGCCGAATTTCTGGCCTGTCTGCAGGGCTGAAGGGATCTGGGATACTTTATTTTCGCGGATAAGGTTTCTGATCGCAGGCGTTCCAATCATGACCTCGAGGGCCGCAACACGCCCGGAGCCATCCCGTTTTTTAAACAGGGTTTGCGAGAGAACAGCCATAATGGTCTCTGAAAACTGGGTACGTATCTGCGACTGCTGTCCTGACGGGAATACGTCAATAATGCGGTCAATGGTTTTGGGAGCGTTATTGGTGTGCAGGGTGGCAAACACAAGGTGTCCGGTTTCGGCAGCGGTGAGGGCAAGCGATATGGTTTCAAGGTCGCGCAGTTCACCGACCAGTATGACATCAGGGTCTTCTCTGAGGACGCTGCGCAGGGCGTTGGAAAAGCTGTGGGTGTGTGCGCCAAGCTCGCGCTGGGTTATCAGGGAACTCTTGGAGACATGAACAAATTCAATGGGGTCTTCGATGGTAATAATATGTCCCTTGAGCTCGTTGTTGATAAGGTCAATCATGGCCGCAAGGGTTGTTGACTTGCCGCTTCCCGTCGGCCCGGTCACCAGTACCAGTCCCCGCTCAAAGCGGCATATCTGGCGCACGATCGAAGGCATCCCGAGCTGTTCCAGCGAGAGCACTTTATTGGGAATTGTCCTGAGGACTGCGGATTCACCCCGGTTTTGATACAGGACATTGACACGAAAACGGCCATACTCGCCGAGGGCGATGGAGAAGTCAAGCTCCTTATGTTCCTCAAGCAATTTGCGCTGCGTGTCATTCAAAATGTCATAAATCATCTTGTGCACCTGGTCGGGCGTGAGCGGCTCCATTTCAAGCCGCCGCATATCACCATGGATGCGCAGCATCGGCACTTCACCGGCACTCATGTGGAGGTCAGAAGCGCCATTTTTTACGGAAAACATTAGTAGCTCGGTAATATCAAGTATTTGTTCCATGCTGTGGTACCCCCGCGATGGTTAATTGTAATTACATTTTACACAATTCAGTGATAGAAATATATATCACTAAAAAGTTTCTATTTAAAGCACTTTTTAAATGATATAATTTTCTTTTAGGTAAACCCCCGGCTCTGCCGGGGGACTCGCAGAGTTTGACAGTTCCAGGAGTATGCTTTTTCTATGCAGAATTAGTTGAAATTGTCGGCTGCATTGGTAGTTGTAGGTTTTTGGTGTTGCTTTTTCCGTTTGCGATTAGGCCCCTTTGAGGGGCCAGCAAACGTCAAGCCTCCGGCTTTGCCGGAGGTACATGACTTTACAAAAAAGCATAAGGCTGAAAGCTGCACAAAGAGAGGTGAAACGATATAATGGATGAAGAGAAAAACCTGCCGGAAAGCAGTCTTCGTGATGTTCAGGAAAAAATAGATTATCATTTTCAGAACATTGAACTGCTGAGGGAAGCACTTACCCATAAATCCTTTGCAAACGAACAGCAGAGTGAAAACAGCCTGGCGAACGAGCGGCTGGAGTTTCTGGGAGATGCGGTGCTTGAGCTGGTCATCACCCACATCCTGATGGAGCGGTTCAGGGACTATTCGGAAGGAAAGCTGTCCAGGCTGCGGGCTGCCATTGTCAATAAAGAGGGCCTGTCATACATTGCGCATACCTTTGGTCTTGGCAGTTATATTCTTCTTGGCCGCGGTGAAGAAGCGAACCGCGGAAGGACTAAAAAATCAATTTTAGCCAATGTATATGAGGCCATTATCGCTGCGGTGTATTATGATGGCGGGTATCAGAAGGTTTTTGATCTGATAGAAAGGCACTTTGCCCGTCTCATAGACAAGGCGGAACAGAAGGGTTTTTTCAGTGATTATAAGTCCCGACTGCAGGAGTACAGCCAGGCTGCCCTGGGTGCAGTCCCCGACTATATACTGACCAGCGAGGAGGGCCCTGACCATGAAAAGATGTTTGAAGTTCATGTGAGTATCAACGGCACGCACTATGAAACGGGATGGGGTAGTAACAAAAAAGCTGCCGAGCAGGAAGCAGCAAAAAAGACCCTCAAACGATTAACCGGCGAAGATATGGATTAAGATGCTCTCATCCGCTCAGTTTCATTCACGAGCAGCAGATGGAGTGTATGCAGCGGTTATCCCTTGAACTCAATGAACAGAACCCCCGGCTTCATTGATTTATGCATTTTGCAGACCGGACACTGGTCAGGCGGGGTATCCCCCTTATGTACATAGCCGCAGGTTGTGCATCGCCAGTTTTTCATGTCTCCACTCCTTCCCTGGTAAAACGTATTGTCAAAACATAACCACAGAGCTTGCTATATTGTAGAAAACAATTGACTTGCATAATATAAAGCTGGTTGCTTTTTCTATCATTAAGCTTTATTGTTTATAAGAAGACATATAGCACAACTGATAAATTACTGTAAACAGAATCGTAAATTATCTCTATCATCAGTGCACATCTGCGTCTTAAAAACACATAAAATATATGAACACAGTTAAATCAATCGTTGCTATTATTGGCCGTCCCAATGTGGGCAAGTCCACCCTGTTTAATGCCATTACCAGGAGAAGGAAGGCAATTATTGATGATATTCCGGGTGTGACGCGCGACCGGAATTATATGGATGTGGAGCGGGATGGTAAGTCTTTTCTCCTGGTAGACACGGGCGGATTTGATACCGGCTCAGATTCTGAGATGGCCCGCATGATAAGGGAACAGGCACAGATGGCTATTGAAGAGGCTGATGCAATTCTGTTTCTCATGGACGGCAGGGAAGGGCTGCATCACACTGATATTGAGATAACAAGGATGCTGCAGAAAATAAATAAGCCGGTATTTTATACCATCAATAAAGTTGAAAGCGCAGAGCTTGAATTGAATTCGACTGAATTTTACCAGCTTGGCGTAGAGCCGCTTTATACCATCTCAGCAAAAAACAGGGTGGGGATAAACGATCTCATGGATGAAGTTACCGGCAGCCTTCATGATATTCCGCTAAAAAAGAATGAGGGGGAAGAGACGGTTGTTTCTGTTATTGGCCGGCCTAATGTGGGCAAGTCTTCATTTGTAAACAGGATCCTTGGATACGAGCGGCTATTGGTCAGTGACCAGCCGGGAACTACACGGGATTCTATTGATACCGTATTCAGATATAAACATAAAACCATTCGCATCATTGATACTGCAGGTATCCGCCGCAAAAGCCGGGTAAGTCTGCGCATAGAAAAATACTGTATCATGGAGGCATTGCGCTCCATCCGCAACTCATCTGTGTGCCTTTTACTTATAGATGCATCCCAGGGTGTAACTGATCAGGACCAAAAGCTGGCAGCGGAGATTTACGAGATGGGACGGGCATGCATTCTGGTTATAAATAAGTGGGACCTGATTGAAAAGGACAATAAAACCCATGATAACTACATGAGCGAGGTCTATGCGCAGCTCCCGTTTTTGGATTTTGCCCCTGCCTTGTGTGTTTCAGCGTTAACTGGTTTGCGGGTCAGGAAAGTCCTCGACCTTATTGAGGAGGTAGAGGGTATTTATGAACAGAAAGTAAGTACCAGTGAGTTTAATAAATTACTGAAAACTGCTTTCGCACGAAATCCTTTGCCGAGGCTGGGAAGAGGGAGTGTAAAAATTTACTACGGCACGCAGGACGGCACATCCCCGCCTTCTTTTGTGCTGTTTACCAATGCGCCTCAGGATGTACCTGAAAATTATAAAAGGTTTCTTGAGCGGGAAATCAGGGAAAGGTTTGGTTTTGCGGGAACGCCGATACGGCTGTTCTTTAAGGAAAGGCCGAAGAGGGCTAAAAAATAGGCTTTAGCCTTTGATTAAAACTGAAAACACTGAATACCTTTTCAAGCTAAAAAATAATTAGTTTTATTTCAGTGTGTCTCTGTGCAATTCTGTGGCTCTACTAAGATTTATTGTCTTTAAGATGATGCAGCAGGGCTTCGAGGCCCAGGATATAACTCTGCTCCCTGAAGCCTGAGATTACCCCCAGCACCACATCTGATATAAGAGATTGCTTCCTGAAATCCTCCCTCTTATAAATATTTGAGAGATGAACTTCTACGGTGGGCAGTTCTACTGCTAAAAGAGCATCGCGCAGGGCAACGCTTGTGTGGGTATATGCAGCAGGGTTAATGACGATGCCGTTAAAATTACCAATTGCACGGTGAATTTCAGAAATGATCTCTCCTTCAGAGTTTGCCTGAAAAATCTTCACCTCAACATTTTGATTTTTAGCACACGACAGTATCTTATTATTTATCTGTTCCAGAGTTAAGGTACCGTATTGATCAGGTTCTCTCGTGCCAAGCAGATTTAAATTAGGCCCGTGAATGACCAGAATTTTCATATTGCCACCTCATAATTAAACCACCGTAGAACACAGAGTTCTTCTCTGTGGGCTCTGTGGTTTCATTTTTTATCAGCTAATAAACCTTTTTTGAGTGTTGATAGTATTTTCTCTGACGATACTTCTTCCACAAAAACCTCGCCAATCCTTCTCATGAGTACCATCCGTATATTTCCCCGTACACGTTTTTTGTCTTTCTGCATGGCATCAAGATAATCTCCCCCGGACAGGGCAGGGGGATGGATTGGAAGCCCTGCTGCTTCCAGGAGCGATACAACTTCAGTACAATCTTCCTGAGAGCAGTATCCCCACTCTGCTGACACACGTGCTGCCGCTGCCATGCCTATTGAGACGGCTTCGCCATGTTTGTATTCTGTGTAGTTGGTGAGCGTTTCAACCGCATGCCCGAAGGTGTGACCAAAATTAAGGATGGCACGAAGTCCGTTTTCCCGCTCATCCAGAGAAGTGATAGCAGCTTTAATGGTACAGCATGTTTTTATAATGCTTGAAAGGACTGATTCATCAAGGTGTAAAGCTTCATCCATATTTCTCTGCAGAAAGGAAAAGAGCTGCTGGTCACGGATGATGCCGTATTTAATAACCTCTGCCATGCCTGACCGCAGTTCCCTCATATCCAGTGTTGCAAGGACCGAAGGGTCTATAAGCACCATCCGGGGCTGGTAGAATGATCCAACCATGTTTTTCCCTTCAGGGAGATTGACACCGGTCTTTCCACCAATGCTGCTGTCAATCTGTGAGAGCAGCGTTGTCGGTACCTGCACCAAGGGAACGCCGCGCATGAATGTGGCTGCAGCAAATCCTGCCATGTCACCAATCACACCACCACCCAGGGCAATAATGGGTGAATTGCGATCAAGGTCAAAGGAGAGAAGCTTTTTATGTATCCTTTCTATCCAGGAAAGCGTCTTATACTGCTCACCATCAGGAATTTCGATGACATCAACGTGAAACAATGCCTGCTCAAGCGTTTTAATAACCTGGGCACGGTACAGCGGCCCCACAGTAGTATTGGTGATAACAGCAGCATTTTTACCAAGATTACATGAGAAGATTATCTCCCCGGCCTGATCAAGTATCCCGTTATTGATCAGTATAAGGTAACTTCGCTCTCCCAGGTTGACCCGTACGGATTCCATGTTTATAAAGGTTAAAAGGGCAAGAGGTTAAGAGGTTATTATCTTTTGGCCTTTTTACCTCTTTACCTTTGTGCCAATTGAAGGTTTAAAATGCTTTAAGCTGCTTTAGATACCCATTATAGTTTCTGCTTACTTCCTTCATGCTGTCGCCGCCAAATTTCTCAAGAAATGCCCTGGCGATTTCGTAACAGACCATTGCCTCTCCGATAACGGCAGCCGATGGGACGCGGCATATGTCAGACCGCTCGACGGTTGCCTTGACCGGTTTTTTAGACTTAATATCTACTGATTGCAGAGGCTGATAGAGAGTTGCTATAGGCTTCATGGCAGCCCGGAGGACTATGCTCTCGCCATTGGAGACACCTCCTTCAATGCCGCCGGCATTATTAGTTTTTCTGTAAAACCCTTTATTTTTATTGAAATAAATCTGGTCATGGACCTGTGAGCCAGGCAGTTGTGCAGCCATAAAACCAATGCCAACCTCAACACCCTTTATTGCATGGATGCTCATCAAAGCCCTGGTTAGTGTTGCGTCAAGACGTAAATCCCATTGGGTGTAGCTTCCGAGACCAGGCGGAACGCCTTCCACAACTATTACAAAAATGCCTCCGAGGCTGTTTCCTTTTGCCCGTGCAGTATCGATGAGCTTCATTATTTTTCGCTCAGCATCAGGGCATGGGCAGCGAAGGATAGAAGCTTCAGCCTTTTTGAAAAGAGCCTGATGTGACTGCCCTTTAATTTTTGCTTTAATCCCGCCCACTTCCGCGACATAGCTTAAGACCCTTATATTAAACTCAGATAAATATTTTCTGCAGACACTCCCACCGGCCACCCGCGCTGCAGTTTCCCGTGCGCTTGCCCGCTCCAGCACATTTCGTATGTCCTGATGGTTATATTTGAGAGCCCCTGCAAGGTCAGCATGGCCAGGCCGGGGATTTGTAATAGTGCCTAAAGATATATCATCCAGCGGTTCAACAGACATCTTATCCTGCCAGTTTATCCAGTCACGGTTTTTGATGACAAGTGAAATTGGCGAGCCAAGAGTTTTCCCAAGGCGCACGCCGGAGGTTATTTCCACTTCATCATTTTCTATTTCCATCCGCTTGCCCCTGCCATACCCTATCTGCCTGCGGGCCAGATCTTTATTAATGTCTTCAGGCAGTAACGAAAGACCGGAAGGTATTCCATCTACAATAGCTGTTAAGCAAGAGCCGTGAGATTCACCGGCTGTTATGAAGCGCAGCATAAAGTTCCTCTCTGTAATTTAATAGGGGTTATGGTAATAATAAACTATTTTATAATACATATTTGATTGAAGAAAAGTAAAAAAAACACAGGTGGTTTTGATTAGGCGCCCCACCTGTGTTTTTTTTACACTATAGACAACTGTTATTTAAAAGGTTCCGTAAAAGAAAAAGTTGGATAGAAGCGGGGTGCTATCACACGCGACTGCAGTACCATCCTTGGTAACGTTAGTAATGACCCACACTCTGACTATACCTTCTCCTTCTGGTGCCTTAACGGTTATCAAAACGTCGCTCCAGAACAGCACTTCTGCCGGTTGCCACGTAGTTTGATCTGCTCTTCCAAAATATACCCCTATACTACTGGTGCCACCTTGAACGGTAGGTTCGGTATGGCCAAAATTCATGCCTATAATATTTACCTCTGTTCCCTTTAATCCATTAATGGGCATATTGAAGAAGACAACCGGACATATTCCGCGAACCTTAAAGTTCACGTCATCCCTGCTCTCACCGACAATATCAACGATCCGTGAATCAGGGAATGATTGATAATTATCGCTTTTAACGGTCACTGTGTATTGCCCCGGCTCTACCCCGGTGAAAATGTAATAACCGGCTTTATCAGTATTTGTTGTCGTGGTGCTGCTGCTGGTTATGCCGGTCAATTCCATGGTAACATCAGCCACCGGCAATTTAAAAATATTTAAGACTGTGCCGCTTATATACAGGCCTTTGGCTGCCCTGAAATTTACGTTTTTCACATCCGCTTTAAAGACCGTAACAGGAGCTGAAACAGGATTAAATCCATACCCGGCAAGATTTGGCTTTACCAGATACTTGCCATCAGCCACCCCTATCAGAATATAAAACCCCGTGGGATCTGTCTTAACGGTCTGCTTAATTTCTTTTGTTTTATAATCAAGAAGGTCTACGGTAACTCCCGGCAGAGAAGTTGGTCCTTCAACAATATAGCCGGAGATATTTGAACCAGTGGCTGCCGTGAAATTAACGTTATAAACGCTTGCTGATGCGATGGTGACTGTCTGAGTAGGGGGGTTAAAGTCATAATCACTATAATCGGGAGTTATCGTATATGTTCCATTTTGAAGTTCAAGAAAGGAATATCCGCCATTTGCGTCAGTTGTTTTGGAATCGTTCCGGGGACCGGCCATAGCAATAGTGACACCCTCAATACCATTACCCTGAACATCGGTAACCTTTCCTGAAATCTGATAGCCAAGGGTTCCAACAAAATTGATATTTGTTTTATCCTTGACCGTGTCTGAAGATGCAATGGTAACCTGCTGGAACGGGGGGGTAAAGCCATAACCCGCAAAGAATGGAGTGACGGTATAGGTATCAAATCCAAGGCCTGAGACCTGATAAAATCCGGTACCATCTGTCAGCGTTGTCTCAGGCGTGCTGTTCAGCCCATCTACGGTTACGGTGACTCCGGGCATAGCTTTGCCATTTTTGTCAGTGATAGTGCCTGATATGGGAAAGCCGTTGAACGCCTCAAAATTGGCATTGTTTACATCCTGATCCTTAACAGTTACATCCAGGAATTCCGGGCTGAAGATAAAACCGGTTTTTTCCG
>CAIYCZ010000411.1 GCA_903924805.1 uncultured delta proteobacterium
CGTCAGCTTCAAGATAGGCGAACCGGGGCGGGTCGGCAAGGCGGAAGGCGACAAGGGTCTCAGCACAGGTGTCCTCCCGCCTGCTTCGACCGAGGAACAACCCCATAGTCAGAACATCAACCCCACACTCGACTGGTATATCCTCCGGCACCTCATCGATCAGAGCCGCATGCCTACGAGGCAGGTCTTCCCATTGAAGATATGGAGTTTGTGCAGTTTCATCCCACCACCCTCTATGGTACTAACATTTTAATGACGGAAGGTGCGCGCGGTGAAGGAGGCTATCTGCTCAATAACCGGGGCGAGCGGTTTATGGAAAAATACGCCCCGTCGGTCATGGAGCTGGCTCCCCGTGATATTGTTTCCCGAAGCATCCAGACCGAAATCAACGAAGGCCGCGGGTTTAACCATGAGTATGTGCATCTTGACCTGCGGCACTTGGGCGCACAGAAAATTATCGAGCGGCTGCCGGGCATCCGCGACATCACGCTTGACTTTGCCGGCATTGACCCGATTCACGACCCAATCCCCATCCAGCCGGGGCAGCACTATTCCATGGGCGGCATCGCAACGGATGTGACCGGCGCAACAAAGGTGAAAGGGCTGTATGCTGCGGGAGAGTGTGCCTGTGTGTCGGTGCACGGCGCCAACCGCCTGGGCGGCAACTCACTTCTTGATACCACGGTGTTCGGCAAGCTGGTGGCGGAAGCGATCCCGCAGTATCTGGACAACGGCGCCGGCGAGCCGAATGTAAAGATTATTGAGGCGGCGCTGAAAAGAGAGCAGGAGCACATCGCAGAAATTATTTCCCGCACGCCGGGTAAAGAGACCGTGGGGACAATACTTTCTGAAATGAAAGAGGCCATGTTTACCAAGTGCGGCATTTTCCGCGAGAAAAAAACCCTGGAGAAGTGCTACACAAAAATTAAAGAATTAAAAGAGCGCTATGCAAACGTAGCCATACAGAACAGCTCTTCGCTGCGCTACAATCCGGGGCTGATGAACACGCTGGAGCTTAAAGGGATGCTTGAGCTTGCGGAGATGATTGTAGCCGGGGCCATTCCCCGCGAGGAAAGCCGCGGTTCCCATGCCCGGACAGACTTCCCGGTCCGTGATGATAAGAACTGGCTGAAGCACACCATGGCCGTCTATTCTCCGGACGGGCCGATATTCAGTTATACTGATGTGGAGACCCCTTACTATGAGCCCAAAGAACGGAAATACTGATACGGTATACACGCTCAAGATATTCCGGTTTAATCCGGAAACTGACAGGGAGCTGCGCTATGACACCTTTGCAAAGCGCTTCCCCTACGGGACGACGGTTCTTGAGGCTCTTCTGAATATTCAGGAAACCGCAGATGACAGCCTTGCGTTCCGGTTTTCCTGCCGGAGTGCGGTGTGCGGCTCATGCGGCATGCTGGTGAACGGTGCCCCGGTTCTTGCCTGCCGCACCCAGCTTGCCACATTAATCGGCAATCAGGTCCTTATTGAACCGCTGCCCAACATGGAAATTATAAAGGACCTGGTGGTGAACATGGCGCCCTTCTGGGAGGCCTACAAGAGGATTGAGCCCTGGCTGCATAGCAACGGGGATCAGCCGCCTGAAAAGGAGCGGCTTCAGTTCCCGGATGATGAGAAAAAACTTGATCCCTATATAAACTGCATTTTATGTGCATGCTGCTACGGGGCGTGTCCGGTGCTGGGGTTTGACGAACAGTATCTGGGGCCTGCTGCGATTGCAAAGCTGTTCCGCTTTATGAAGGATTCGCGGGACCAGCGCGGGCTTAAATTTCTGGCAAAGGTCGACAACCCTGACGGCGTGTGGAACTGCCGCACCATTTTTCGCTGCATTGATGCCTGTCCCAAGGACATCAGGCCGACGGACACCATCCTTGCGCTCAAGCGAAAACTGACACTGTATCGTTTTAAGAAGTTTTTCAGAGTGCTATGAACCACAGATCACAGAGACATGGTTTTGTAATGATTGATAAAGAATAAATAGTATCTCTGTGCCCTCCGTGGTTAATAGGGGGAGTAATGAAGCTCAAGGAATCGCTGCTTTCGAGAAGAGATTTTTTCACAGGATTGATTTACGGGGGACTGGGCTCAGTAGCCGCCTATCTTGCCTATCCGGTGGTGCGGTTTCTCTATTATGAAAAGAAGCTGCCGCTTCCCAAAGCAGTTACCATTACGCTTGCTGATATCGAGAAAATTTCTCCCAACGCAGCAGTCTATTTCCAGTACGGGTATCTGCCGGGCATTCTTTTGAGGACCGAGACCGGAGAGGTCAAGGCTTTCAGCGCCAAGTGCACGCACCTTGACTGCAATGTTAATTATAAGCCAGACACGAAAACCTTTCACTGCGCATGTCATGACGGCTACTTTGATATCACCGGGAAAAATATTGCCGGGCCTCCGCCCAGGCCGCTGCTTGCATTTAATGTAAAGCAGGAGGGCGATGCAATGGTCATTAGCCACCCGGGAGAGGGTGGGGAAGAAGCCAAAAAGGCTTAAGAACAATTTATCTCAGGGAAAATTTTTGGTTAAAATAACGCCATGGAAGAACAAAAGATTCAGGTAAAAAAGGCGCTTGATGAGCGGTTCCTCATAGGGGCGCTGATAGATCTGGCCCGCAAGAAGATGGTGCCGATTCACAAGCACAGCATCTGGTACTATATGGGAGCGCTGCTGCTGATTCTGTTTATGATTCAGATGGTCACCGGGCCGCTGCTGCTTTTTTACTACAAGCCTGCAGCCGAGACAGCCCACCAGAGCGTTGCCGACTTAATGGTCAAAGTACCCTATGGCTGGCTGATCCGCTCGGTTCATCACTGGGCGAGCAACCTCATGATACTGCTGGCGTTTATCCACTTCTTTTCCACGTTTCTGGTCAAGGCCTATCGCCGTCCCCGTGAATTTACCTGGCTAACCGGCATGGTTATGTTCCTGCTGGTGCTGTTCCTGGGCTACACCGGTTATACCCTGCCGTTTGATGAGCGCGCCTTCTTTGCCCTTAACGTGGGCACCGATATGCCGGGAGCTATACCGGTAGTCGGAACATATGTGCTTGAGTTTCTGCGCGGCGGCGCACAGGTGGGCGCGCATACCCTGAACCGCTTTTTTGCCCTGCACGTGGGCGTCCTGCCGCTGGCGCTGCTGGCAGTGCTTGCCATTCATATAGTGCTCGTCCAGATGCACGGGATGAGCATCCCGGTGTCGGTTGAGAAAAAGGCAAAGGCAGAAAAGAAGAAGATCCCTGCCAAGCCCATGTTCCCTCATTTTGTATGGCACGACGCGGTAAACGGGCTGGTGCTGGTAGGGCTGGTGTTTACCCTTGCCGTATGCATACCCTCAGAGCTTGGCCCGGTCATTGATTATTTGAAGCCGGCGCCGGTGGGAGTGAAGCCGGACTGGTTCTTCCTCTGGGTGTACCAGATACTGAAATGGATCCCCACCTATGTGCTGGGCATAGAAGGAGAAGTAGTGGGCATAACCGGACTTGCACTGGCAGCACTGGTTATATTCTGCGCGCCGTTTGTCGACTGGAAATCACAGCGCAACCAGCTGAGCCCGCTGTTTACTGCCTTGGGTGTGGTCAGCCTGCTTGTGTTCTTAGTGTTTACGGCAATGGGATACTTCTTTTAATTCAATAAAACACAAAACCGGTTAACCGCAGAGGTCGCTGAGAACGCAGAGATAATAATTTTGGAGTTAAAGAGTTAAACTTTTTTATTCTTTGCGTGCTCTGCGGTGAAATTTTACCATTAAAGGAATTACTGCTATGGTGCGTTTTCATACATCCAGACTGCTTGTCATTGGCGGACTGCTGTTTTTCATGCTTACCATTGTCCACGCTGCTGTGCAGGCAATTCCCGCGGTCGCCTCTGAACAGTCAGCGCAGGTACAGACTATCCCGGCCAAGGAGATAAAGGAGGAAGGTGGGGAAGGGACTGGTAAAATCTCTCTGGAGGAGGTTGAGAAAGCCCGGGCGGTAACTACGGAGCGGATTTACTGGCTTGCAGGACTATGGGTGCTCATAATTCTTGCTATTGTTCTTCTCCGTTGGCAGCTGCGGGACGATGAAAAGCTGTATGATGAAGGTTATTACTCAAAGGAGCACTAGCAGGCTGGTCAAAAACACCCATCTGCTTCGTTGCGCTCATCCTTCGTCATTGCGACGTACTGGAAAATACGCCTCATTCCTCTCGATTTCGCGCGCCTTGCATCTGGATGTTTTTGACCAGCCTGGGA
>CAIYCZ010000412.1 GCA_903924805.1 uncultured delta proteobacterium
GAAAATCATTATATCTGCACAGGGTTTTTTTGTTGCGTAATTTTATTACTTATTAATCTGGTATGGCCTGCATGTATACGTGCTGCTGATGTGCCCTGGCCCATGGTTCGGCACGATGCGGGACGTACCGGTCTTTCAACGTATACCGCTGTCACAAATCCGGGAGTGGCTCCACTGTTCCAGTATAAAGAGCCAACACCGTTTGAAGAGGATCCCACTTCATCATTTGACCGCGTGCCTTCCCTTGAGGGCAATATGCTCATCTCTTCGGACAATATTCTTATCTTCAATGAGCATCATTATCCGTGCAACTTAATTGCCTTTGACCCAAAGACCAGAACCGTTCTCTGGCGCGTAAACCGTAATTGGGGGGGACTGACGCCTGCCATAAGCTCCGACGGAATAGTCTATGACTATGACCCTGAAGGCTATCCCACTGGCTTTGATATCAAGACCGGAAAAATCCTCTGGCAGGAAAAAAAATACACCCCCAAAGAACCAGGTAACAGCAGTTCCTCGGTGGTGATAGACAAAAACGGCAATATCTATTTTTTTATCAAAGACGGTCTTGTCGTTTATAAGAAGGATCGGACACTCCTCTGGAAGCACCAGCCTCCTGCAGGGGTGGATCCCTCCACTTATCTCTATGGTACCATGACCATCAACCCTGCCGGCACTACTGTCTATACCACGAGCACTGGCGGCTATTTATGGGCCATCGGCAAAGAGAAAAATGACTTTGCAAAATGGTACTTCGAATTTTCCCAACAAATCGAGTACGATCCGGATGATATTTCAACACCGGTGATCGGGCCTGATGGAACCATCTATCTCGTTCTTACTGGCTATGATGATTCAAAACGCGGTTTGCCGGATGCCTGGCATTCTTATGTTTTCGCAATAAAGGATGAAGGCACTAAGGGAACAATGCTCTGGAAGAAAGAAATAGGCAGCGGGGGCGTTGGTGCAGGGCTGGCTCCGGTGCTTGGTCCCAGCGGTCTTCTGTACGTCTCAGCACAGCTTGACAGTAAGTACGTATTGTACTGTGTTGATACTGGCAGCAGCGGGACGGTTACATGGACACTGGATCTCCCGCAGGGACTCAGCAACAACCCCATCATGGGAGCAAACCAGGTTCTTCATTTGGTGGGCGGCCCTTCGGCAATTACTGATTTCATCGGTATTGACGGGAAAACGGGAAACGTGCTTTACACGCTTGAATATGCCGGACAGCCCAACGGAGACATGGCAATTGCTGCTGATGGCAAAATCTATTACACGGCCTATCACTATGACCGCGACATGAATTACTATCATACCATTATGGCGGTTTCTGAAAACAACCCGCCTAAAATCAACTCTGTTTCTGCCACCCCCCAGGAAGGACCTGCGCCGCTTGACGTGAGCTTTACCTGTTCTGCATCTGACCCGGACGGTAATGCCCTCTATTACTATTGGGATTTTGGCGACGGGCAGCACAGTCATGATCAAAACCCCACGCATACCTACCATGATGAAGGTACCTACACCGTCCTGTTAACTGTTTCAGATACCATGGGCGCTAAAACAACCAGCACGCTCACCATCACTGTCGCTGTTCCAGCTAACAAACCTCCGGTAATAAGTTACTTTTCGGTAAGTCCCCAGGAGGGTACTGCACCTCTCACCGTACACTGTTCCTGCTCTGCCAGCGACCCTGAAAGGGATACGATATCCTACCTGTGGGACTTTGGCGACGGCCAGACAAGCACTGCAGAAGACCCGTCACATACCTATCAGACCTCAGGATTATACACGGTTACGCTCACGGTCAGTGATTCAGCCGATGGTCAAACCGTCAGGACCGCTTCAATTCTTGTTTACGAGCAGGGAGGCGGCGACACCGGATTCACCGTGTCAATTACCGCAGAGCCAAAAAAGGGAGTCGCTCCTCTGACGGTCAATTTTTCAGCAGTGCCAACTCCGCTTATCAGCGGCATCAGCTACTCCTGGGATTTTGGAGACAGCCAGTCCGGCAGCGGTAGAACCGTGTCCCACACGTTTACGGAACCAGGCGCCTATTCGGTAAATCTTACCGCACAGGATGGCAGCGGTCACTCTGCATCAGCGCACACTACCATACTGGTATCCGGGGCCGGCCGCGAGACATACGAAACCGGATGCGTAACCATTGAGGCTGACACCATGGAAGCCCTGGATGGCACTGAGCACTATCTGTTCACCGGCAATGTGGTGTTAAACGGGTTTGTCAAATGCACCGGAACTGTTGAAGTTCAAGGTACTGAAATCAGCAGCACCGGCGACCTGTATATTGAGGTCGCTGGTTCCTCTCCGGCAGACAATGAAACATATTATATTGCACGGGGAGGATTTACCATTGATGCGAATGCTGATGAGCAGGGGGAGTGCTACGGCCAGATTACCCAGACCGCAGATTTGGCATTCGACTTTTTTGGATTCCCTGTTGAATTCAGCGGCGTTAAGCTTTTTGAAGACCATGTGACCGTAGGCGGAGAACTCGTCATCCCCTGGATTGACGTGGGC
>CAIYCZ010000413.1 GCA_903924805.1 uncultured delta proteobacterium
ACCAAATTCGCGCTCCGAGGGCTCACCATCATTATCAATGAATAGCCCGGTAAACCGGTTGGTCACCGAATAGGTTATGTTGTGACGTTTATAGAAACGGTCCGGCAGATCAAACCTGGGGAAATCATCCTGCTGAAAATCCGGCGCATATTCATACTCAAGACGCGGCTCTATGGTATGTTTGAGCTTCTGCACCAGGGGTTTGTCTATATTAAAGATTCTCAGGAATGTTACAAACAGTTCAGCATGCACGTCAGGGAAAATGCCGTTTTTGTCATAGCCATTATTCTCGTTAAGGCCGAAGTAAGACATCCCCCGCAGCCCAATCTCCGGGTTAAAGGTGAGCCAGCCGTCTTTATTCATAGGCAGGGATATCTTTGGAAAAACATCAAGGCGGTTTCCCTTTACGCCCTGCTCCCTCCAGAAATAATCATAGGATGAATTCCACTGGTAATAGAGCGGCGTGTTCCAGAGCGGCTGAGTGATGCTTGAGAAGTCCACCTGGGGAGCCCGCTGCAGCGTCTTTTCATTTCTTTGAACGAGGTCTTTATAAACATCAAAATTAACCAGCAGATTGTAAAAATCCCAGTTCTTGTTGGCAAATAAAAATGACTCATCCTTTTCCAGCGCCTTCAGCCGCGAGCCCCTGTTCCATGCATATCTGGTGCGTTTTGCCTCTTCACTATAGTCATTGTAAAATTCCCGGTCCGTAATATATGACCCAAACCCCTTGAAATAGAAATCAGGAGAAAAGTAATGCTGGCCTTCGAAATGCACCATCCCACGGGCAGGGCTTCTGTCCAATTTGTTGCTGTATGCATTATTGAAATAATAACCATCTTCATACGCATAATAGCTGTACAATCGTCCCCAGGTATCCTTGCTCTTAACAAAACGGTACTCTATACCTTCACCCGTACCCTTCTTTGATGCTGTATCAAGGTAAAATGTTGCATCGGTGTTTGGCGTAATAGTCCAGAAATATGAATTATTAAATTCAAAACCCTTCCTTTGTGAGGTTCCAATCTCAGGGAACAGGAAGCCTGACTGCCTCTCTGTCTTGACCGGCAGCAGTAAGTACGGGAAATACATAACCGGCACACCTTTTACGCGAAATGTGCTGCCCTGAACCTTTGCATATCCTTCCTGGGTGACATCAATTTTTTTAGCATCAATTCTCCATATCGGATTGTCCCCGTCACAGGTGGTGATGATACCTTTTTCGACCTGGTACGTATCGTGGCCGAGGCTTTTGATCTGTTTTCCGCTGATGTGAAAATTTTCTTTTTTTATGAACACCTTTGCGTTTTCTACCTGGCCGCGCCGATCCTCAAGGTTCATCTTTAACTCTTCACAGGCCAAAATATCTCCTCCTTCATCGATACGTACTTTTCCTCTGGCGTAGGCATCCTTTGTTAGCAAATTAACCTTCAGATAGTCGGATGTAACAATGCGATCACCCTGGCGCATCTCAACATTCCCTCTGGCTACCATAAAATTATTATTCGGGTCATAGCTGATGCGCACAGCCTTTACCTGAACCTGATCTTCATCAGGCTCGCCCGGCTGAGTAACAGGCTGCGTGGCTGCATGCGCCTGAAGCGAAAAACAAACGATTATAAGGAGTATATACACTATGTTTTTTCGCATTATATATCTCTAAATAAAATGTACTGCGTATTGAGTAACGAGTACTTAGCAGTGGATCGAAAACTCAGTACTCAGGACTAATCACAGGGGAATACGGCCGGATGTTATGCTGCCGCCCGGCAGCAGATACTCCCGAGCCTCTCCGACCGTAAACAGGGAGCCGGTTATACATATCAGGTCGTCTGCGGATGCTGTGGCAAGTGCTCTCTCTACAGCGCGTGCGCTATCTTCTATCCACAGCACCCTCTTTGAAGGGGAAAATGATACGTGTTTTCCCAGTAGTTCCCTTGTTGCAGCCCGCTCCATTTTAGGTTTACAGAATATAACTGTATGTGCCTCAGGTGTCAAGATTTCTATCATCCGGGCAATGTCCTTATCCTGCATAACGCCAATTACCATAAAAAGTCTCTTATAAGAAAAATATTCTTTAAGGCTCTTTCGCAACACCTGCCATGCTTCAGGATTATGGGCACCATCCAGAAGTACGGTGGGATTCTGCCTCATCACTTCCATTCTCCCGGGCCAGCGTGCCTGTTTAATGCCCTGGTACATATGAGCCGCATGTATAATGTAACCCTTTTCCCGCAGAAGCTCTGCAGCAGCAAGTGCCATAGTTGCATTTCGTATCTGGTGGTCACCGATAAGTCCAGGGTTAAGCCCTTGCAAGATACCACTAAAGCCCCGGTAATTGAACAGCATGGGACCGGTCTTTGTGCTTTTTATCTCCTTACCAAGCCGGTACATGGGTGAACCTGCAGCCCTGCATATCCCTGCAAACAGTTCAATGACAACAGGCTGTGTAACGCCAGTTACAAGGGGGGTGTTTTTCTTTATAATACCTGCTTTTTCTCCGGCAATCTGTCTGAGCGTATTCCCGAGATACATCTGGTGCTCCAAACTTATTGAGGTGATAATCGACAGCAGAGGTGCTATGATATTGGTTGCATCAAGTCTTCCCCCCATCCCCACTTCCACGATTACCGGATCGGCCTGCTGCTCTGCAAAATATTTAAATGCCATTGCAGTAATAAACTCAAAAAAAGTAATGGCATCCAGCGCAGCTTCTTTGCACATCTGGCGAATTTCTTTCACCAGTTGAACAACCCGCTGTTTCTGAATCTCTGTATCGTTTATTCTTATTCTCTCGGTAACGTCTATTAAGTGCGGAGAGGTAAAAAGACCCGCCCGGTAACCGGCTTGCTGTAACATCGATTGCAGAAATAGTGCCGTTGAACCCTTGCCGTTGGTGCCGGCAATATGGATACACCTGAGCCGTTTATGGGGATTGCCAATCAGGTTAAGAAGTGTTTTAATATTTGAAAGGCCGAGTTTGATACCAAAACGCTGCAGGCCAAACAGGTAGGCTATTGACTCGAGATAATCCATGCAGAATTGTAAAATAAGCTGTCAAGTGTGCTTTAAAAAAAAGAAATGTCAAAGCTCAAATGTCAAATATCAAATGAATGCCAAAAAATTAAATTAAATTAAATTGTAACCTTTTGGCATTTGACATTTTGATTTCAATTGTCATTTGGATTTTGAGCTTTAGTTTTACTTTGTAATTGTCGCTTCCTTCAGAGATTTTACAAAACCCCCGACACTCTCCAGAAGGTCAGGCTTCCCCGCATGTTCTTCAACAATTTTAATAATCGCGCTTCCCACAATCACCGCATCAACAAATGGCAGCATGGCGCGTATGTGTTCAGGCCTGGATATGCCAAATCCGACACCAATGGGAAGATCCGTGTGGGATTTTATTGCAGAGACGTTCTTATCTATCATGTCTGCAAGGCTGTCCCGTGCGCCGGTTACACCGGTAACAGACACATAATAGATAAACCCTGACGCCATCTGTGCAACCCGTTTTATTCTGTCTTCAGTGCTGGTCGGTGCAAGAAGGAATATGAGGTCGAGGCCGCACGCACTGGCTTCCTGTTTTAAACTCTGCGCCTCTTCCGGCGGCAGGTCAACAACCAGCAGGCCGTCTACCCCGGCTTCCTGTGCATCAGTGCACAATTTTTTTAATCCATACTGATAAAAGGGATTATAGTAGCCAAACAGAATGATGGGCGTGTCAATACGCTTCCGCACTTTTCTCACCAGGCTGATGATGTGTTCCATCGAGAACGGGTGTTTCAATGCACGCTCAAAAGCATGTTGAATGGTAATCCCGTCAGCCATGGGATCGGAAAACGGCACCCCGAGCTCAATGATATCTGCACCCTGGGCTGCCAGGCAGTGAAGAAAATCCTCTGTGGTCTGCATATCCGGATCGCCGGCGGTGATATATGCAATGAGAGCCTTCTCCCCTTTCGCTTTCAATTTTTTAAATGTGTCGCTTATTCGAGTCATAAATTATCCATTTGATCTTCAGGGTTCAAGTGTTTTTACCCTTGGTTACTTGAATCCTGGACCCCTTGAACCCTTTTTTTAAAGTTTTATCCCCATCCGCTCTGCAACAATCTGAATATCCTTATCTCCCCTTCCCGATACATTAATAATAATAATAGACCCCTCTTTCATTGCTGGTGCGGTCTTCATAACATAAGCAACTGCATGGGCGCTTTCAAGCGCGGGTATTATCCCTTCACTGAGCGTCAGCTCCCGGAATGCATCGAGCGCCTCCTGGTCGGTAACAGCAACATAGGTAGCCCGTCCCGTTTCCTTTAAATAGCTGTGTTCCGGCCCCACTCCCGGATAATCAAGCCCCGGAGCAATTGAGTGGGCAGGAGCTATCTGCCCGTGGTTATCCTGCAACAGGTAGCTTTTCGTACCGTGCAGAATTCCCGGGCGGCCCGCAACCAGTGAGGCAGAATGAGGACCTGCGTTAAGCCCGATACCTGCTGCCTCCACGCCTACTATTTTTACTGATGCATCATTTATAAAAGGATAAAACAGCCCGATGGCATTGCTTCCGCCGCCAACGCAGGCAACCAGCAGGTCAGGAAGACGCCCCTCTTTTTCTAAAATCTGCTGGCGTGCCTCCTCGCCGATAATTTTCTGAAAATCCCTGACCATCATGGGGTATGGGTGCGGCCCTGCCACGCTGCCGATGATGTAAAAAGTGTTTCTGACGTTGGTGATCCAGTCCCGCATCGCTTCATTCATCGCATCCTTAAGGGTATTGGTACCGGAAACAACAGAATTCACCTGTGCGCCAAGTAGTTTCATTTTAAAGACATTGACTGACTGGCGCTTGACATCCTCTGCTCCCATGTATATTTCGCATTCCATCCCGAAATGCGCAGCTACTGTTGCCGTGGCAACACCATGCTGTCCGGCTCCGGTCTCTGCAATGATCCGTGTTTTACCCATTCTCCTGGCCAGCAGTATCTGCCCCACCGTATTATTAATCTTGTGAGCTCCGGTATGGTTCAAATCTTCCCGTTTCAGATAGACTTTTACCTTCCCCGCCTTCTCAGAAAATCTTTTAGCATAATAGAGCGGGCTCTCTCTGCCCACATATTCCTTCAGATACAGGTTTAATTCGTTCAGAAAGCCAGCATCACACCGGTATTTCTCATAGGCCTTTTCAAGCTCTATCAATGCCGGCATGAGGGTTTCTGAAACATAGCGTCCCCCATACTCTCCAAAGTGTCCCATACGGTCTGGATTTAACATGGCACGTATATCCTTTACCGGTAATAGAATTAACAATAGTTGGATTAGGTTAAAAGGCTAAGAGGCAAATAGGTTAAAAGAATTTCCTTTTTCACGTTTCACTTTTCACGTTTTACCTTTTTACCTTCCAATAAGTTCTCTCAACTTCAGCCCCGGGCTCTGCTCCCTCATCAAGGTCTCACCGATGAGAAAGGCATCGACCCCTGCACGCTTGAGCCTCATAATGTCTTCCCTGCTGGAAATTCCGCTTTCGGTGACTACTGTCTTCCCCTCAGGGATTTCTTTTAGCAGTTCCAGCGTCACCCGTATATCTGTTTGAAATGTATTGAGGTCCCTGTTGTTAATGCCTATTACCTCTGCACCGGCTTCCAGGGCTGCCACAAGCTGCTCTTGTGTGCGCACTTCAACAAGGTGATATAATGATAGTTTATCAGATAGTTGTATAAACTCTCTGAGCTTGTTATTTAACAATATACCGGCAATCAGAAGCACTGCATCAGCCCCGAAAGCACGTGCTTCATAAATCTGGTAGGGGTCAATGATAAAGTCTTTCCGAAGTACCGGTATGGTAATTCTCTCTTTTATTTCCGCTAAATAGTCTATGCTTCCCAGAAAATATTTTGTTTCGGTCAATACTGATACTGCTGCTGCACCATTGTTCTGATATTCTTCAGCAATTACAGCCGGGATAAAATCTTTACAGATAATCCCCTTTGATGGAGAAGCCTTTTTTACCTCGGCAATAATTCTTATCCGGTCTGTCGTCCCCCCTTTCAATGCTGCAGCAAAATTTCTGACGTCAGGCGATACTTTTATGAGACGCTCAAGCTCAGGTAGTGAATTCCTGCGCTTAACCTCTTTAAGCTCCTCCTTTTTAGCCTCAACAATTTTATCTAAAATGGTACCCATTCACCTATTCACCAGCAATCTTATCGTGGTTTTGTAAAATCATTTTTATTCAGGCTGTTCAAAAATGCTTAGATGCAAGGCGCGTGAAAGCATGAGGAATGAGGCGCACTTCTTTGTGCGTCGCAGTGACGAATGATGAGCGCAACGCTGCATATGAGCGCTTTTCAACAGCCTGTTACAGTTTATTGCTCATCTCCTTAAGCTCATTCAGTTTTTTAAGGGCGCGACCGCTGTCTATTGTCTCTGCCGCCAGTTTCATGCCCTCTTTTATATCCTGTGCCTGGTCCGCAACCATAAGCGCTGCGCCGGCATTAATCAGCACAATTTCCCGGTACGGGCCTTTCTCTCCCTGCAGAACACCAAGCATTATCTTGGCGTTTTCCTTTGCCGTGCCGCCTTTAATGTCGTTGAGCTCCCTCACCAGCAACCCGCAGTCCATCGGGTGAAGCCGATAGGTATTGATCTCGCCGTTCTTAAGCTCGGATATGATGGTCTCAGCACAGATCGTTATTTCATCCAGTCCATCAAGCCCATGTACGACCAGAGCCCTCTTTTCTCCCAGCCGGTGAAGAACCCTGGCAAACATCTCGGTGATTCTTCCGTCATACACGCCGAGTATCTGTATGTTTGCCCCGGCCGGATTCGTCAGCGGACCAAGCACATTAAAAATCGTGCGTATTTCAATTTCCTTGCGCGGGGCATGGGCATGCTTCATTGCACCGTGCAGATTAGGGGCAAAAAGAAATCCTATGCCGATTTCATCAATGCAGCGACCGATATCATCGGGTTTGAGATACACCTTTATTCCCAGTTCCTCCATGACATCTGCGCTGCCGCAGCGGCTCGAGATGGAGCGGTTTCCGTGCTTGGCAACCCGCACCCCTGCCGCGCTGACGACAAACGCTGAAGTGGTGGAGATGTTAAAGGTATTGCGGTTGTCTCCCCCTGTTCCGCAGGTATCAAGGAGATCCCCTTTCCCGGTCAGCGTAATACGTGTTGCCTTCTCCCGCATCGCTTTGGCGGCACCGGTTACCTCATCAACCGTTTCTCCCTTCATCCTGAGAGCGGTAATAAAAGCGGCAATCTGTGCCGGTGTTGCTTTCCCCTCCATAATCTCGCTGAACACCGCCGTCATTTCAGCTTCCGAGAGGTTAAGCCCTTCAACGATTTTAAACAGTGCCTTTGTTATTAATAGCTCGTCCATCTCTGTTCTCCCAGAAAAGTTCAGACATTTTTAAAAAATTTCTGAGAATATCCTTTCCGGCAAAGGTCAGAATCGACTCAGGATGAAACTGGATACCTTCAATGAGATACGTGTTATGACGTATGCCCATGATTTCATCATTTTCCGTCCATGCACTTATCTGCAGGCAGTCAGGCAGCGTCTCTTTTTCAACCACCAGTGAATGATAGCGGGTGGCTGAGAAGTGTTCCGGCAGCCCCTCAAACAGGTGTTTATGGTCATGGAAAATCTCAGAGGTCTTTCCATGCATGAGCCGCGCTGCCCGTACGATACGTCCGCCAAATACCTCTCCGATACACTGATGCCCCAGGCATACGCCCAGTATCGGTATCGTCCCCTTAAACTCACTGATCAGGGCATTAGAAATACCAGCGCTTTCAGGCCGCCCCGGCCCTGGTGAAATGACAATCTTCCGCGGTCTTAATTTTTTAATTCTTTCTATGGTAATGGTATCGTTCCGAAAGACGCTTATATCTTCACCGAGTTCGCCGAAATACTGAACCAGGTTATAGGTAAATGAATCATAGTTGTCTATCATTAACAGCATGTTAAATCCCCTCGTGGGCCTTTTTTATAGCGGTAAACATGCCCCGGGCCTTGTTGACCGTTTCATAATATTCCCGTTCAGGTTTAGAGTCGGCAACAATACCGGCGCCAGCCTGAACATAAATGGTGCTGTCCTTAATAAGCATGGTCCTGATGGTGATACAGAAATCCATATTTCCTGAAAAGCTGAAATAGCCTACCGCACCGGCATACGGGCCGCGCTTCTGTTTTTCCAGTTCTTCTATAATTTCCATGGCCCTGATTTTCGGGGCGCCTGACACCGTGCCGGCGGGGAACGCTGCCCGAAAAACATCATACGCGTCTTTGCCCGGCTTTAACCTGCCGCTTACGTGAGATACCAGATGCATGACGTGAGAGTACTTCTCGATAACCATCAATTCGTCAACCGTTACCGAGCCCATCCGCGAGACCCTTCCCACATCATTTCTTCCAAGGTCAACAAGCATTATGTGCTCTGCACGCTCTTTCGGGTCTTTTGTCAGTTCTGTTTCAAGCATCTGGTCATGCATCTCATCACTTCCCCTGGGCCGGGTCCCGGCAATCGGCCGCACCTCAATTTTTCCTTTTTCCAGCCGCACCAGTACTTCAGGCGATGAGCCGACAATATAGCTGCCGCCCATCTTCAGATAGTACATGTATGGAGAGGGGTTTATCATGCGCAG
>CAIYCZ010000414.1 GCA_903924805.1 uncultured delta proteobacterium
AGAACACTGAAGCCAGTTCGTGCAGGAGACATTTTGTCGGCCCGTAGCCATGCGGCTGAAATATAATGAAAAGCCGTTTGCCCATCTGTTTCAGTGCCTTGATGGATGATGCTATTTTATCGGGGTTGTGGGCGAAATCATCGACAACGGTGATGTTGCTTTTGCTCCCGACAATATCCAGCCGCCTCTGAATTCCTGCAAACGCTGCAATCCCCTCCTGGATGGCCTTAACAGGGATGTCCATGGCAAGACCTACGGCAATGGCTGCGGCGGCATTATATACATTATGCAATCCGGGCACGTGAAGATGAAACAGTGCATCCCCCACCTGAAACGTTGTCCCTGAGGCATCAAACCGCAGGGCATGAGCCTTGACGGCAGGGCATCCTTCCAGCCCGAAAGTAACAGTCTGTCTGGCAGCAATAATTTTTGATTCTGCACAATCACCGTTTATGATAACGGTCCCTGACGTGTTGCCGGCAAAGGTCTGGAACAGGTCTTTCAACTCGGAGAGTTCCTTGTGGTCTTTGGAGATATTGGTGATAACGCTGATGCGGGGATGAAATTTTACAATGCTCCCATCGCTTTCATCTGTTTCGATGAGGACGATATCCGAAGTCCCGGACTTCGCATTGCCGATGGCAGAATCTGACAAATACTGCTTGATAATTCCGCCGTTGATAACGGTAGGGTCAATACCTGCAGCTTCGAGTATGGATGCCACCATGCCGGTCACCGTGGTCTTGCCGCTGGTTCCTCCGATCCCGATACCAGAGCCCTTGTTAAATATGTCAGCGAGAAGGTCGGCCCGGTGGATAACGGGGATGGATAGCGCGCGGGCCTTTTCAATCTCAACATTGTTCTGTTCAATGGCTGTCGAAACAACCACCACATCAAGCTCTCCGGTTATGCCGCTGCCGTCCTGGGGAAACAAGAAAATCCCCTGCTGTTGCAGCTTTGTGAAGAGCTCGCGGTTAGTGTTTCTGTCAAAGCTTCGGTCAGACCCTGCTACCCGGTTTC
Source organism: uncultured delta proteobacterium (assembly GCA_903924805.1). Taxonomy (GTDB): domain Bacteria; phylum Desulfobacterota; class WTBG01; order CAIYCZ01; family CAIYCZ01; genus CAIYCZ01. Next base: position 1,021 of record CAIYCZ010000414.1, read on the forward strand.
CGCGCTTACAGAGAATCTGGGCAAGGGGGTTCATGCCGCTGCCGCCGATACCGATAAAATAGTACTTTTTCACTGGCTTCAATCTATGTAATATTACATAATTAATATGTGACAGCTCCATTCAACATGAGCGCAGGTGTTTTGGCAAGTTAATTTTAGGCACTGCTTAAATCTCAAAAAAACTGGGTTAGATTCGAGTTGCGTGGATACTATACAAGGTGATAAAAAGCATACAGAGACAGTTCCATTGCACTGGCCTGTGTAACAATGTACTATATGGAGAAAGAAGAGCAGTGAAAACGATACCTTCTTTTTTAAAAACTATACCACGCGGTATTTTAATTATTATTACCGCTGCCCTTGTCTTTTTCCCTGTCACCGGGCTTCCTCTTGAGCCCCCGCGGCCTGGTGAAATTGACCGGTACAAAGTAGACGGGAGCCTTGCCGAGCGGATGGCATTCGTACACAGCCTGCTCAACCACCGCTTCCACCCTTCCCTGATTGAACGGAAAACTGCCCGGATGAAAGCACTGCAGGATGGCGTAGATATAAACAATATAGCCGTTCAGTCATTTCCCTATAAAACCGGACTTCCTTCACACGGAAAGCCAAAGATTTTTGTGCTGCTCATTGAGTTCCCGGACTACCCGCATACCCAGGATAAGTCTGTTTTCGAAAATAAGCTGTTCGGCAGCGGCATCTTAACAGATGTGCCGTATGAGAGTCTGAAGAGCTATTACTCCCGCTCCTCTTACGGGCAGCTTGCAATTGAGGGGACGGTGTTTGACTGGTACCGGGCAAAACACCGGCGGAAATTCTATGGCCGTGAGAGCAAGACCCTTTGGTACAGCGGGCCAAGAAACCTCATAAAGGAGGCGCTGAGCTATCATGAAAGTTCCCATGATTTCTCCCCGTATGACAACAACGGGGACGGGGTGATTGACTATTTTATTGTGATATGGACCGGGCCTGACGAAGGCTGGGGCAGCACCTGGTGGGCATGGTGTGACAGCCGCGGGCGAAGGTTTGAAAAAGACTCCTTTACCATCGGCGGGAAAAAACTCGGAGTGTTTTCCTGGCAGTGGGAAAAGAATGAAGAGCAGGGAGAGCCTGAATATACGCCGCAGACCACCATCCATGAAACGGGTCATGCACTGGGACTGCCGGACTACTATGATTATGATGAAAAACAAGGCCCGAATGGCGGTGTGGGCGGACTTGATATGATGGATGCAAATCAGTACGACCATAACTGCTTCAGCAAGTGGATGCTTGATTGGCTGGAGCCCACCTTTATTACCAGCGGCAGGCAGACGCTTTCGCTCAGGCCGACTGCTGAGTTTCCCGATTGCGTTGCGATGATGCCCGGCGCTGCACCGCTCAATACCTTTTCGGAATATTTTATGGTGCAATATCGAAACATCGGCACCGGCAACGATTATGTGCTCCCGGGCTACGGGTTTCTTATCTGGCATGTGGATGCGCGCCTTGATGATAAGGGAGCTGATTTTAAATATGACAACAGCTATACGGAACACAAGCTGCTGCGCCTCATGGAAGCCGACGGACTGGAACAGATTGAAACAGGAGAGGGGCTTGCTGACTTTGAAGATTTTTATGTGCCGTTTACCGGGAAGGAATTTTCTCCCAATTCCACGCCGAACAGCAATAACTACGCGGG
>CAIYCZ010000415.1 GCA_903924805.1 uncultured delta proteobacterium
CTCGTGACTGGAGTTCAGACGTGTGCTTTCCGATCTACACCTGTTTTAAAAACTTAATCTGAAACAGGGTCCCGCCTTTGAAGTCTATGCCGTATTTGGGACCTCCTTTAACCACCATAGAAAAAATGCCGATGGCGATGAGTATCCATGAAATAATCAGGGCATACCGGATCTTTCCGATAAAATCGATTTTAGTATTAGGTTTGATTAATTCCACAGCATGCTTCCTTTCTATATGCTTAATGTTTTAATGCGCCGCTGAATTACAAAGTAATCAAAAATCAACCGGGTCACCGCAACGGCGGTAAACATGTTGGCAATAAGGCCAATGCATAAGGTTACGGCAAAACCTTTAACCGGACCGGTCCCGAACTGAAACAGGAAAATGGCTGCTATGATGGTGGTCAGGTTTGAGTCCATGATGGTCATAAAGGCGCGTGTGTATCCGGTATCTATGCATGCCTTGAGGGTCTTCCCCGAGCGTATCTCTTCCCGGATACGTTCATGGATGAGCACGTTGGCATCAACTGCCATGCCGATGGTCAGCACGATACCTGCCAGGCCGGGCACCGTAAGTGTCGCACGAAAACCTGCCAGAACACCAAGAAGGAGAAGAATATTTAAAACAAGGGCAATGTTTGCAACCACCCCCGATAGTCTGTAATAAATAATCATAAAGATTATAACGGCAACACTGCCAATAAGCATCGCCCGGATTCCCTGCTGGATCGAATCCTGGCCGAGAGAGGGACCGACCGTTCTTTTTTCCAGGATGGTGACCGGGGCCGGCAACGACCCTGCACGAAGCACTATTGCCAGATCCCGTGCCTCCTCGGGCGAGAATCGGCCGGTTATCTGGGCGTGGCCGCCGGCTATCTTTTCTTTGATTACCGGTGCTGAATAGACATTGTTATCAAGGATAATGGCAAGCCGCTTGTTTACATTCTTCTCTGTGATTTTTTCAAAAATTTTAGCACCCCGGGCATCGAACTCCATTGCCACATACGGCTCATTAAACTGTGTTTCTATGCGCACCTGCGCGTCAACAAGCCGGTCTCCGGTCAGAATCGTCCTTTTTTTCAGAAGATAGGGAACCTTTTTAACCTCGCCGGTCTCACGGTTTACCTCTCTCTGATAGAGGACTTCGCTGTCAAGGGGAGCCGTGCCTTTTAAGGCCTCCTGCAGATTATTCTCATCATCCACGAGCTTGAATTCCAGAAGAGCTGTCTTGCCGATTAAATCTATTGCCCGTTTGGGGTCTTTGATACCGGGAAGCTGAATAACAATCCGGTCATCTCCCTGCTGCTGGATTGTCGGCTCGGCCACACCGAACTGGTCAATCCTGTTTCTGATGGTCTCCAGTGCCTGTTCTGTTGCGCCTTTCTTTATATGCTCAGCTTCTCGCTTATCGATTTCCATGCTGTATATAATGCCGTCTTTGGTTTCTTCAACCTTTACTTTTTTCAGCACGGGAAACCGTTCGTCCAGAAGCTTGCTTGCCTTGTCGCGCGCTCCCGGGTCAACTATCTGGATTTCAAGCCGTGATTTGTCAATTTTTTTCACATGATCAAAAGGTATGCGCTCGTTAAAAAACATCTCCTCAACATCTGCACTATACCGCTCAAGGGTATTTTCCACTGCCTTATCTGTCTCCACGCCAAGCACCAGGTGCATCCCCCCCTGAAGGTCGAGGCCCAGAGAAATCTTTTCAGACGGCAGATACTCCTCCCACCAGCTGGGCATTTTAAAAAAGGTGGGAAGCAGATACAGTGCTGCAACCATAATGATAGCGGCATACAGAATGGCTCTCCACTTCAAACTTTTTGTCATAGTCACTCCTCATAATAAAATTATTCAACAATTCATAGACCGGGGGAAAACCGCGTTCAGGTGGTTTTCTCTTCAACCTTTTTGTAGGCATCACTCATGCCGGCGATTTGACCGCGCGAGACCTTTATCCGGATATTTGGTGCAATCTCAAGCGACACAATGGTATCCGTAATGCCGGTAATTTTCCCGTGGATGCCGCCGCCAGTAACCACCATGTCATCCTTTTTCAGGTTGTTTAACAGGTCTCTTTGCTTCTTTGCCTTTTGCTGCTGCGGTCTGATAAGCAGAAAGTAAAATACGGCAAACATCAGGACAAGCGGTATGAGGGCTGAAAAGCCACCGCCTGCTCCGTCACCGCCAGAAGGCGCCATTGCATAAGCTACTGTTGCAAACATCATCATATACCTCCAATTAAACGTTTTAGGTTACCATAAGTAATAAAAAAGGTAACCATATTTTTCTATGCCTCTTCCTCCGCTTCCTGTTCCTGATAAAAGCAGCGGCGAAAATCCTCATACACCCCTTCCCTGATAGCGGTGCGTATATCTTCCATTAAGGTACTATAATAAAACAGGTTATGTACGGTATTCAGCCGATAGGACAGGATCTCCTTTGCCATGTAGAGGTGCCGCAGATAGGCTCGCGAGTAATTGCGGCACGTATAGCACTGGCACTGGTCATCTACCGGCCGGGCATCTTCCCGGTAGCAGGCGTTTTTTATGACGACCTTCCCCCGTCTGGTAAACAGCATGCCGTTGCGCGCATTGCGGGTCGGCAGCACACAATCAAACATATCTATGCCCCTGCCCGCACATTCTACCAGATCAGCCGGCGCCCCCACTCCCATGAGGTAGCGCGGTGTGTGTTCAGGAAGCAGAGGAACCGTGTGATCTACCATGGCATGCATCATCTGCGTGCTCTCGCCTACGCTCAGCCCCCCGAGAGCATAACCATCAAACCCGATGTGCTGCAGATCGCCGGCGCTCTTTTCTCTCAGCTCTGTATGCATCCCGCCCTGGACAATGCCAAACAGCGCCTGCTCTGTTCCCGTTGTTTTTTCTCTGCACCGGGCTGCCCACAGCGTTGTCCGCTCTGTCGCCTGAGCCGTTTCCTGAAAGGAAGACGGGTACGGGATACATTCATCCAGACACATCATGATATCCGCACCAAGGGCCTGCTGAATCTCAATGGCAAGCGCCGGGGTCAGGAAATGGGTAGAACCGTCCAGGTGCGATTGAAAGGCTACCCCGTCATCGGTAATTTTTCTCAGAGCGCTTAAGCTGTATATCTGAAACCCGCCGCTGTCAGTAAGAATGGGCTTCTGCCAGTGCATGAAGCGGTGGAGTCCGCCCAGCCGCTGAATAACCTCATGGCCGGGCCGCAAATACAGATGATAGGTGTTGCATAAAATTACATCAGCACGGATATGATCTGATACCTCTTCAGGGGTGAGTGCTTTAACCGTCCCCTGGGTTCCAACCGGCATAAAAACGGGAGTCTGAATCTCACCATGGGGTGTGCTAATCCTGCCAAGCCGCGCTAAAGAAGTTTCATCTTTTTTTACAATATCAAAGCTAAATCCCATGTCATCATCACCATTCAGCCCTCACCGTATTTTCTTGAACGCCACCAAAGCTATAGGTAATAAGGAGCACTTCACGCACCAAACGGTACGCAGTACTTGAGTACCCTATACTATAAGCATTGCGTCACCGTAGCTGTAGAAACGGTACTTTTCCCTGATTGCCTCTGCATATGCCCTGAGGATACGTTCATGACCTGCAAAAGCGCTCACTAAAAGCAA
>CAIYCZ010000416.1 GCA_903924805.1 uncultured delta proteobacterium
GTCAGTTCAAGGGTACGTTTCCTTCCCAATTGGTAAGAGAATAGGCTTTCAACTTTTGCGGCAGAATCGATCACATGCTTGCAGGTTAGCAGGTATCCTTCATTACCAATATAAAAGCCAGAACCCAAGAACCTGAATTTTGTATCGTCGGCCTGCGGGGCTGAAATAATTGGCACAATACAGTCTTCAACATAGAGAGCATTATTCATTATTCTCTGCTCCTGATTGGCTAACAAGTGATTCTCCAGAAAGATCAAAAAATTATTATTATAATGTTTCTGTTTAATTACACAACGCTTGGGGTGCCTTTATCAAATTATTTTGATTGTCTACCCTAATTCTCCTGAACATCAGCAATCATTTAAATCAATCTATGCGGTTTGCAGCGCCAAGACCCGCACTTCTTTCGCAAGACGCACATCCAGTTTGTCTTTTTCCATTTCAAGATCATAGCGCGATTGAAGATTGAGCCAGAATCGTTCTGAAAGGCCGAAATAACGGGAGAGTCTTAGCGCGGTATCAGCGGAAATTGAACGCTTGCCCTGAACAATTTCATTGATACGGCGAGGCGGTACGCTGATATCCTTGGACAGCTTGTACTGGCTGATCCCCATAGGTACCAGGAAGTCTTCAAGCAGTATTTCTCCCGGATGAATGGGTGGTATCTTTTTCGTTCTCATAATTCGCTCCTAATGGTAGTCTGTTATCTCAACATCGTAGGCATCCCCTTGATGCCATCGAAAGCATATTCTCCATTGATCGTTGATCCGTATGCTATGTTGCACGTGGCGGTTGCCGGAAAGCTTCTCCAGCCGATTGCCGGGCGGTACCTTTAAATCTTCAAGGTGATCCGCAGCATCCAGATACATCAGTTTTTTTAAGGAGACGCGGCGGATTTCTGGCGGAAATTTCGATGAATACTGCCTATTGAACAGCTTTTCGGTATCTTTGCCGTGAAAGCTTTTTATCATAGCTAATAGTAACGCAAGGCGTTAATAGTGTCAAGCGTTATTATCGCCAAGATGGACGTAAAAAGAATCTGGGGTCTTGGGGAGGGAAATTCTGTGTCTGTGTGTCTGTGGTATCCGATTCACCTATTCACCGATTTTCTGTCTCGGAAACGGTATCTCAATCCCCTCTTTCTTCAGCCGGTAAAAAATTCTCTTTTTCAATTCATGCTGGACAAGGTCCTGATTGGTAAACTCCTTCACCTGGCATGACAGGGTAAACTCAAGGGCATTGTCTCCAACACCGGGGATGAACCGTACCACCGGCCCGGGGTCGCTCAGTATTTCAGGGATTTCAGCGGCGGCCTTCCCCATCTCATCAGCAAGTACCCGTTCAACGGTTTCCGGGTCTGACAGGCAGCTCACGTGCACGGGTATTGAAACGGACATCCGTTTCTCAGGCAGGCTGTAATTAACCACAATGTTCTGCGACAGCTTGCTGTTGGGAATGACAATCATGTTATTGGTGAGCATGCGGATCCGTGTGGTCCTCCAGGAAATGTCCTCCACATGCCCTTCCTGTCCGTTTTCAATCCGGATGAAATCCCCCACCCGGATCGTTTTTTCAACGAGCAGATAAATGCCGGCAAACAGATTTGCCAGCGTATCCTGAAAGGCAAGGGCAACGGCAAGCCCGCCGATGCCCAGTGCGGTTATCAGCGGGGTGATGGATATCCCGAGGACATTGAGCGCTATCAAAAAGCCCAGAACCAGAATGGTTACCTTTGACATCCAGTGGGCGAGGCCGGTACTGGAAATGGGGAGGCTGGATTTCTGTATGAAGGTGTTCAGCAGTTTATCTGATACGTTTGCCGCGGCAAGAGTAATGGACAGAATTATCAACAGATAAATGGATTTGCTTATATAAAAACCGTATCGCGCCGGCAGATCCGAAAGGTCAACGCCGATGAACAGCCCGATGGCAATGCACCAGTATAGTGAGGGCGTCTTTAAGGCCTCAACCACGATGGTGTCAAGCTTTGTGTCTTCCCGTTCAGCCCACCTGCGGAGCAGCCTGAATGCGATGCCGCGGATAATGAACAAACCTGTTATGGAAACTAAAAAGGCAATTACCGGAATAAATATCTTCATTATAGTACTATCCATTTACCCACTCCTCGTGATAGAGCCCCACAGGACACAGAGATACACACGTTGAAGAGTTGTGAGTGTGGGAGTTTCTTAACTCCTCAACCCCTCCACTTCATCACTCAAAAACCCTACTATGTGCCCTGTGGTTTTTATATAGGACAAAGCCGTGTATGTGTCAAAGGAAACTCTATGTCAAAATAGCTTGACGAAAAAATATAAGAGATTATATCCTGTACAGGCTGTATAGACAACCATGTGATGGGATTGCTTCTCTCTACCTCGCAATGACAACCTGCGAGCCGGTCATTGCGAGGCAGATACATTCAGCCGACGCAATCCTGTCGTGTTTCTGTTTTCGATTGTGACTCCATATCTTAAAGTTACCATGAACTACAAGGCAGTAATTTTTGATTTAGACGGCACGTTGCTTGATAGCCTGGAGGATATTGCTGTTTCCATGAACAGCGTTCTCATCCGTTCCGGATTCCCCCCTCATCCGGTAGCGTCATACCGGGGCTTTATCGGTGAGGGAATTGGAAATTTGGTAAAGCGCGTGCTTCCTGAAGGACATAGAGACGATAGTACGCTACAGCAGCATGTCTCCGGGATGCTTGAGGAATACGGCAGGCGCTGGTCAGAAAACACCCGGCCCTATCCCGGGATTCCGGAACTTTTAGATGCTTTAACGCACCGGAAGGTCAGGATGGCGGTGTTATCAAATAAGATGCATGACTTTACGAAAAAGATAGTAGCTGCGCTGCTTGCCGCCTGGCAGTTTGATTATGTGGTGGGCGCCCAGGCAGCGCTCCCGCAAAAACCGGATCCTGCCGGTGCGCTGTTGATAGCCGGGAAGTCAGGAATCAGGGCGGTAGAATTTCTCTACCTCGGAGACTCTCATATCGACATGAAAACAGCCCGCAGTGCCGGCATGTATCCTGCTGGTGCCCTGTGGGGATTTCAAACGGCTGATGAGCTTATAGCTGGTGGTGCCAGGGTTCTTTTGAAAAAACCGCTTGAGCTGTTAGAGCTGTTTGAAAAGGTAAATAGGTTAAAAGGTTAAATAAAGTAAACACCTCGTGACCTGTTTAGCTTTTCACCGCTTTGCCTTTTAGCCTATTATTTATATACAAATTAGCTTGACCTCTATATGATAGCTGGTGTACCTGTTTTAAAAATAGCGCATTCATTTTTATTGGGAGGTTGTATTTTTTCATGATGTCTGCAAAAAATCGCACAGTGCTTTTTATAGTTCATCTGGCGGCTGTTGTTCTTATAACGGGAGGCTGCAGCACAGAGAATATAAAAACCGTATCAACAGAAGAACCATCCGGGTCTTCCCGCATTGAACCTTCTTTTGAGGAGCCCAAGTCCTGTGTCTATACTATAAAATCGTCAGTTAATGTACGCAGCAGCCCTGATGTCAGGCGCCTCTCTCTGGAAGAACTCGACCAGAATCAGACGCTGGGCGTGTTAGCAAAAGACGGTGACTGGTACCACGTGAAGACGCCCTCCGGCAGCAGGGGCTACGTGCATAAGGACATGGTTTCCGATACATGGATTAAAGTCCACAAAAAAGAGCGCAGATTATATCTTGTCAAGAAGGATACCATTCTAAAATCCTACCGGGTTGCCCTGTCTTCGAAAAATCCGTATGGAGATAAAGTTGAACTGGGTGACGGCGGCACACCCGAGGGGCGGTTTTACATCTGCCAGACGACCGCTGACCCTTCGCGGCTCAAATATGGGCCACGATCAATGCTTCTCACCTATCCGAATAGCGAAGATGCCCGGCGCGGATTAAAAGAGGGCCTGATAGATAATCAGACATATCTGGATATCATAAAAAATATAAAGGCTGGCAGAATTCCGAGCCAGAAAACCAGGCTCGGGAGCCAGATCCGCATCCATGGTTGCGGCAGCAAATATGACTGGACCGCAGGCTGTGTTGCCATGGATGACAAAGATATAATCGGGCTGTTTACTATGGTGTGCTCTGGAACAAGGGTTGAGATATACCGATCAGCCGCACAGGACCGTGAATTAAATGGCCCCGGGTATCTCAACAGGAGAATTTTGGAAGGCGCAAAGAGAGAGCTTGCAAAGCCAACGCGGTATGCGTATCAGTCCGCTGCTGCCGTCCAGGCTGACTGCCCTGCCGGAGGAAGCGCAGCCAGGACTCCGGTGACTGCTGAAACCATTATCAGGGCACTGAGATATGCCAGCCTGGATGTGCCTGCCCTGGTGCAGGAAGATACCGTGCTTCACCCGTGGCGTTATTCTTCATGCACTGCGAAAACCAGCGGTTCCAGAGATTATGCCCAGCTCTGTAACCTGACCATTTATTTTTACCATCACTCTCTGGTATTGCCCAACACCATGGGCATTAAATACTACAAATACTGCAAGCCGGGTGACGTGGTTGTTATGCATTCCGGGGCGGCAAAAGGTATTGACTTTGACCGGATTGGAATAGTTGATGATACCTATGACAGCAATGGGCTGCCAAACATAATAACCGTATGGCAGAAAGAAACGGCTGCTTTGTCAAAGCCGGCAGCGGATACAACCATCCCTTCAATCAGGTACTGCTTCAGAATGACACACCCGTTTGATTACCAGTAAAATAAAAGTTTACAGTTCGTAGTTTATAGTTTTTAGTTAAGAACTACAAACAACAAACTATAAACTAAAGAACTTAATCGAGGATAGAGTGGCTACATTCCAGAATATTATAACCATAAACCATAAACCATAAACGATAAACTTTTAGGGAGTTTTTTATTGCAGGGGGAGAGCTTATGAAAGTTGTCGCATTTAACGGAAGCCCCAGAAAGGGAGGAAATACCGAGCAGTCAATTCAGGTAGTCCTGGAAGAATTACAGAAGCAGGGGATTGCAACGGAGCTGATTCAGATCGGGGGGGGAAACATTCATGGCTGCATTGCCTGTTATAAATGTTTTGCCAACAAAGACCGGCAATGCGCGGTTAAAAATGATGAGCTGAACACGTACCTTGCCAAAATGATAGAGGCAGACGGCATCATAATCGGCTCTCCTGTCTATTTCAGCAATGTTACCACTGAAGTCAAGGCGCTCATAGATCGTGCAGGCCTTGTGGCACGGGCAAATGATAACCTGCTCAGGAGAAAGGCGGGTGCCCCGCTGGTGGTAGCGAGGAGGGCGGGCGGCACGTTTGCCTTTGCTGCCATCAACTTTTTCTTTTTTATAAGCGAGATGATCGTTCCGGGATCAACCTACTGGAATTTAGCCATCGGTCGTGACCCTGGCGAAATACAGAATGATGATGAAGGAATTAAAACCTTTAAACAGTTAGGCCAGAATATGGCATGGCTGCTGAAAAAACTTAACACCCCCTCTTGACCGGGAAAAGATACCTGCGTCAATACAAAACGGGACCCTGAAGATCACCCTTCCCAGGGTTGAAATAATGAAACCGAAGAAGATCGGGATTACGGTCGGGTAACGTATTGAGATGCTTTTGGGAAAGAGTTGGCAGATACGAAGGGGGGTGAGGAGACCCTTTTTTTGTTGGATGATTTTTAAAAATTATGATAAAGACTAATACGAATACGCAACACAACAACCACAACTTTAATGGTAACGTAAAAAAGGAGGTTATAGCTGCATGAGACACAAGAGGAGGATAACACCATCGGTAAAAAACGGTTTTCTGCTGATAGGGCTGTTTTTAATGATCACCTGCTGCCTGGGGATGAAAGCTGAATCCAAACAGGATAAGAAACAGGGTAGCCAGGTGCCTGCAAAAGCCCAGCAGAATCCTGGCGAGGCGCCGCGCGTCAAGTTTCAGGAGCTTTCCCATGATTTTGGCAAATCGGCTCAAAACGCATCACTGAAGTACGCTTTCAATTTTAAAAATGAAGGCAAGGGTACGCTCATCATCGAGAATGTAAAAGCATCTTGAGGGTGCACGGCAGCTCTGGCGTCTGCCAGAGAGATTCCCCCGGGCGGGGAAGGAAAAATTGATGTAACCTTCAGGACCAGCACCAAGGGCGGCAAAATCAGTAAGGCGGTTACCGTTACCACAAATGACCCCCAACAGCGTACGATAAAATTGGATCTGAGCACCGAGGTGCATGTGGCTCTGGCACTTGAGCCATACCTTGTGAATTTCGGACGTATTAAAAAAGGTGAAGCACCGGTCCGCTACGTTTCTGTTGTGGGGGATGATAAGGATAGCACCAAGATACTTTCGGTAGAGGCAAAAAATAAGGACATAAAGGCAGAGACAAACCCGCAGGGATATGAAGGCGACAAGTACAAAAAGATTAAGATTTCACTGCTGCCCAATATGAAGGCTAACCAGTTCAGGGATATGATCACGGTCAATACCGATCATAAAGACTTCAAAACTGTGAATATTAATTTATTCGGAGAGATAATCGGTGATATCGTAGTCAGTCCCCGGTCATTTTCCTTTGGGTTTTTTGAAAAAGGCAAAGCCCCTGAAAAAGTAATATCACTCAAGGCAAATCCTCCTGCAACATTTAAAGTGTTGAAGGCAGAACCCTCCTCTCCTGATGTAAAAGTCGAGGTTGTAACCATTGCCGAAGGGAAGGATTATCAGGTCAAAGCGCGGGTCAGTGAAAAATTTGATAAAGATTCTCTGCGCGGCAGCATCATAATAACCACCGATAATAAAGACCAGCCGACTATTGAGGTGATGTTTTTTGGCAGACTGCAGAAAGGTCCGATGAATATTCCCGGACAGCAGCGGCCTGGAATGCCTCCAGGAATGCCGATGCCACCGGTACCGCCAGCAGTGCCACCAGGAGCTCAGCCCAAGTAGAAGAGGATCCCTGCAGGAGCTTACCTGATGAATTAAAAGTACATGAGTCCACCCCTTTTCTCTGCTGATAGGAGAAAAGGGGTGCTTTTATAAATAGGGTTCATGGGGTCAAGAAATTATTATTTAGAGGTAAAGAGGCCAAGAGGTGAAAAGGCAAAAAGGTTGGGGGTGTTTAATCCATTTACCTCTTGACCTATTCACCTATTAACCTTTTTACCTGTCCAGCGTGAACCCTGGAACCCTGGAACCCTTGAATCCTTGAACCCCTTTTTTGTCTGCCTATGCGAGGTAGTGGTAATGGCTTTTCAGGACTTGCAGAATTATATTGAGGCACTCGAAGCACGCAGCGAGCTGAAACGGATATCGGTCCCTGTTGATCCGGTTCTGGAAATAACCGAGATTGCAGACAGGATGGTTAAAAGCGGAGGTCCGGCTCTTTTATTTGAGCAGGCAAAAGGCTCTCCATACCCGGTTGCCATTAACCTGTTCGGAACGCCTGACAGAGCCTGTTTTGCTCTTGGCGTACACAGCTTTGACGAGATAGCCGCACGCATTGTTGAATTAATTCCCCAGGCGCCTCCCGACTCTCTTTTTGACAAGATGAAGTTTCTGCTGAAGTTAAAGGAGATTGCAAGCTTTCAGCCCAAAAAAGTGGGGTCAGGGCCTGCCCAGGAAATTGTTGAGCAGCCGCCCAATCTGCTCGCCCTTCCGGTGCTCACCTGCTGGCCAAAAGATGCGGGCCGTTTTATCACGCTTCCCCTGGTGTTTACCAAAAACCCCCGCACCGGTCAGCAGAATGCGGGCATGTACCGCATTCAGATCACGAGCGAAAATAAAGCCATTATGCACTGGCATGTACACCATGACGGTGCACACAACTTCCGCCTGCACCAGGAAATGGGCAGGGACATGGACGTGGCAATAGTGCTGGGAGGTGACCCGGCCACCATCTATGCGGCAACAGCACCGCTTCCGCAGGGGATTGATGAGCTAATTTTTGCCGGCTTTCTGCGCCGCGAGCCGGTAGAAGTACTAAGGGGCACAACGGTTGATCTGCTGCTGCCTGCCCATGCCGAGTTTATCCTTGAGGGGACTGTTTCTGCAACCGAGACAAAGCTTGAAGGCCCGTTTGGAGATCATACCGGCTTTTATTCAGATGCTGATGAGTATCCCGTTATCCATATAAAAGCTGTTACCCGCAGAAAGACGCCGGTGTATCCTGCCACCATCGTCGGCCGTCCGCCCATGGAGGACTATTATCTCGGCAAGGCAACCGAGCGCATTTTCCTGCCGCTCATGAAACTTCAGCTTCCGGAAATTGCTGACATCAACCTTCCCGGTGAAGGCGTGTTTCACAACTGCGTCATGGTCTCAATTAAAAAAGAGTATCCCGGTCACGCCCGCAAGGTTGCCTCTGCTTTGTGGGGCATGGGGCAGATGATGTTTGCAAAGGTTATCATTATCGTTGATGAGGATGTGGATGTGCAGAACTGCTCTGAAGTTGCCTGGAAAGCTTTGAGCAACACAGACCCTGAGCGGGACACGTTTTTTACCAGAGGGCCCCTGGATGTTTTAGACCATTCCGCGCCGGTGCCTCTGTTTGGATCAAAGATAGGAATCGATGCCACAAGAAAATGGCGGGAGGAAGGTCACGGGCGCGCATGGCCTGAGGAAATAAGAATGACCGAAGACATAAAGTCACTGGTAAGCAGACGCTGGAAAGAGTATGGATTTTAATAATTTTAAAAGCTTTATGAAACCACAGGATATAACCACAGAGAACCCAGAGAAAACTCTGTGGACTCTAAACGGTTTCATTAAGAATCTGGAACTCATAAACTCAGGAACTTTTTTCTCTTCATAAGTTCTTACAGTTCCAAATATAGCGTTGTTATGGTTAGATTGCGGTAACATTATTTTTCACTAGAAGACGGTATAAACGAGAAAAATAATTTAGAGGACACAGAGAGGAAATACAAATCCCAAATGTCTTCGGGACTGATAGTTTTTAATGAAATTATTTCTCTGTGATCTCGGTGGTAATTTTTTAATAATAGTCAGGTCAGCATAAGGGGCCGATGAAAAAGCTGAAAACGATCCTTGCGATGATAAAGTTTGAGCATACGGTCTTTGCTCTGCCCTTTGCCTATCTTGGAATGGTTCTGGGTGCAGGGGGGCTGCCTGACGCCCGTACATTCACCTGGATCACTGTTGCCATGGTCGGGGCACGAAGCTATGCCATGGCAATTAACCGGCTCATTGACAGACGCATTGATACCCGCAATCCCCGCACGCAACACTGGCCCCTGCAGCAGGGGAGCATCACAGCCCTTGAAACAGGCACCTTTGTGCTGTGCTCGTTCCTGGTATTCCTTGTCGCCGTATTCAAGTTGCCAGACCTGTGCCGCTGGCTGTGGCCCGCGGTAATTATCCCCATGACCCTGTATCCATTCCTCAAGAGATTCACCTGGTTGAGCCACCTTGTACTCGGGATGTGTCTGGGGTGTGCACCGCTGGGCGCCTGGATCGCGGTAACCGGTTCCTTCCCGGCCTCGGGAATCCTGGCTCTCGGGCTTGCGGTGATGCTGTGGACCGCAGGGTTTGATATTATTTACAGCTGCCAGGATTATGATTTTGACAGGAGGGAGCAGCTGCATTCAATCCCCGTCCGCTTTGGCATCCCGCGGGCACTCACCATTACCAGGGCGCTCCATGGCGTCACGGTCATTCTCCTCCTCATGACCGGCATAAACTTCTCTCTGGGGACTGTTTTTTATGCGGGCGTTATGTGCATTGCTCTTTTTCTCTGGTATGAGAACCGGATTGTAACTCCTGAAGACCTTACCCGGATCAATGTGTCATTCTTTACCCTCAATGGATTTGTCAGTATCTTTGCCTTTGTATTTACCTTCCTGGCAGTCTTTCTTAAATTTTAAAATATAATTATGTCAAGTGAGATTGAGTGAAAATGGAAGGATTTTAATAAAAAACGGACTTCGAATCCCCAGGTCAAGCCCGTTCGAGTCGAGCTGGGCGCGCCAGAGAAAAACCAAGGGGTTAGATGAGTTGCTTGTTATCATCTAACCCCTTGGTTTTGCCTTTTTCTAACAGATTTCTAACCAAATGGAGAAACTTAGGTATTACACCTCGCTTTATTGGAAATTAAAACCCGAGATAAAAAGGATTGATACGTAATTTTCGAGTGGAATGTAGTATTCATCCTCTTTTTCATTGGAAACTAAATTAATTAGGTGGCCGATAATCTTCTGTTTTTTTGAAAAGCTGGCCCTTCGCCCGTGGGAATCCGGCGGTTTTGAAATTAGACGGTGGATTTAGGAAAAAGTACTTGACTTGTAATAGCGCTTAATATAATATCATAGAAAATCATAGGTATCCATGTGAGTAACTTCTGACAAATAATTTACAAAAACAGCACAAAAGGGATTAGTGATGAGTAAAAGGGGACGCTCATCGATTTATAGAATAGTGTTGTTAACGAAAAAGATATGAGACCGCTTTCAGGTTGAATAATAGACCTGCAGGCGGTTTTTGTTTTTAATAACAAGCGAGTGTCGGAGATCCTGTTGGAGGGATGACAATGAAAGCAATGTGTAAAAGAACAAAGAAC
>CAIYCZ010000417.1 GCA_903924805.1 uncultured delta proteobacterium
AAACATTGTGAGGTTGTTTTTAGTCTTGTTAGTTGCAGTAAGTTTTAATTATCTTACACCTTCATCTTCACTCGCAAAGGAGAAGATCGGTGTTCTCTTTATCTCGGTGGGGGAGAACGAAGACTATGTCGCTGACTGGTCGTTTCAATTTTTTAATAACATGTATGACGTCTTTGAGCCCGGTTTCTTTGCCGGTGGTCCCATTGAAGAGGGCAGGTGTTACACTGCCATCCACTATGCAAATACAGCTGAGTCGTTCATATGTGGAGTACCCGAGGGGACTTTTATAGATGAATTTTGTCAACCCTATACTGGTTCGTACGACATTGCTTATCTATCTGACTATGATCCTCCTGATGATTTTCGAAATAACTGTTTTTATTATTCAGACCCAAATAACCCACCATCTGTCTATTACCCCCTGCTTTATGGTGCCTATTGGGTTGCCGACCCTGCTGGCAGCGGTATCGGGCTTGCTGATTTTGTGGAGATGACCAATTTTACCCGAATGGGTTGGTATTACCGCTGGCCTGACCATAAATGTTATGCGAGAAAAGAGTTGCTCAAGTGGTGGTACGGAAACAACGCAACGGGATACCCTGCGGACAGCCCGGAACTCATCAACGTGAAAGCTACTCTGGAAGCACTACATCCGGAGTATGAGTTTATCTACCGCCATGGGTGGGAAGCCTACATGGAGAATGAGAATGCCTATGGTAATCCTTTCTACAGGCCTGACAGCACCGAGACCTTAATTCAAGAGCTCGTGGCTGCTGGTGTCAAGAAGATTGTCGTTGCTGATTGCTACTCTTTTTTTTCCAATCTGACCCAGTTCGGGCACGAGTGGTATGACAGTAATGGCCAGGGGATCAGTCAGATTCCGGGAAAGACCTTCAAACAGTGCGTGGAAGACATCACCGATGGAGTAGGTCCTAAGACCGCAGATGATCTGAATGCCTATCTTACAAACAAGTCCTGGGATAAACACTGGAAGCACCCATTCCCCCTCATCAAATATCTCGTTCAGAATCAAGATCCAACTGTAGATATCCGCTTTGCTAATGCCTATGGTAATTATCCTGAGTTCGAGCAGGCAGTGGTTGATACGCTCAATTACACGATAGCCAAATACTCAATTCCCTCAACCCGTTCGCTCAAAGTTATCCTGCTTCAGCACGGATACTATAACGGTTATGAAAATGCCCAGGAGTGCGATTCCTATTTCAGACTGATTGATGACCTTGTTAGCAGGGTAAGCACGAAGGTGCGGAATAATTTTACATGGTCGGGAAAGTTCGATGTGGCTTCGGGCCCTGGTGAATTTGCCGAAGGGGATAAAAACTATGATCCGCCAAGTTCCGGCAAACCTTTCGGTAATGTCATAAGCGCTGGTGAGCTCGTCGATCAGTCCATAAACGGAAAATATGTGAACGGCTTGGGAACTCTTGTCGACAACGGGACCAGCAATTACGATTATATCATCGCTATCCCATTCACCTTTGAATCATTCTCATCTGATACCGTGTACGGGAAGAGGGAACAGATATTAGGAAATAATAAGTATAGTTTGGTTTATGCTTGCTACATACGTGACGGTATGGATAAGGACGGTACAGAGTATGATGCAGGAGATGTTGACTCTGAGTATTTCACTGTTAAGAAATTCGATGGAACCGGATGGCTGGGGGGCAGAGGCGCTTCAAAAACCCCAAAAGGGAGTGCAACGAATCCGACAACTCTCATTATGACCGGCTGTGTCCTGGATCTTAACAGCGCCTCAGGCTATGCACGGTCTGCTCGTGAAAATCTGACAATTGCGGAAGTGAAGGCTATTAGTGATTCACTTCCGGCAGCAACGACTACTACAACTGTACCATCTGCATCTACAACAACTACTATGCAACCCACTGCGATCAATCTCTCTTCTTTTAATGCCACACCCGAAAATGGGAAAATTATTCTTGTATGGAAAAATGAATCAGAGATTGATAATGCAGGCTTTAATATCTACCGCTCTGAATCAGAGAATGGAGAATATACCAAATTAAATAATTCCTTAATCCCTGCTAAAGGCTTTGCTACACAAGGTGCATCATACGAATTTGCTGATACTGACGTGAAGAACAGAAAGACCTATTATTACAAGCTGGAAGATATTGACCTGAATGGAAAGTCAACCACGCACGGGCCGGTGAGTGCAATGCCAAGACTAATTTATGAATTAGGCAAATAGGCATAATAAAGGATTTGATTTCAATAAGGCGGAGTCAGCACTGGCTCCGCCTTATTTGCATTAATATAGTGTGGTTGCTTATTAATCGCTAAAATTCCAAGTTTCGGCTATAAACTTATCTTTAGAGTTTTGTCAAAAACGTCCACATTAGCAGAACAATCTTGCCTTTATTTTATATTTCAAAATAAATCTTTTTGAGAATACCGAGTTTTTTCTGTGCCCTCTGTGGTTCCTGTTTTGAAATACTGTTTGACTAAATTTATAAATCTACATAGAGTTGAAAAGTTAAAGGAGTGTAGGAGTTCAGGAGTTAATTAAATAACATCAGGCAGCCCGCATGCTTCGGATTGAATGGATACAGGAACGTGTTTTAAAGGATGAATATTACTACTCAGGCCATGCAGAGCAGGAAAGGCAAAAGGATAATCTGACGCTTGCTGAAGTTGAGGAAGCCATACGGTCAGGCAGGGTTTTAGAACAATATAAGGACACCGGAAGAGGAAAAAGTTGTTTAGTAGCAGGGTTTACGGATACCGGGAAGCCGATACATGTTGTTTGCGGCCAAAGGGGCAAGTGGTTAGTAGTTATAACGGTATATATCCCTCAACCGCCTAAATTTAAAACACCGTATGAGAGAGGTGAACAATGATTAAGGTTTGCAACTTTTGTGGCAATAAAAACTTTAAACAGAAAAATGTCCAGCACATTTACCGGCATGAAGATAAATTACTTATTATAAATAATGTCCCCTGTGAAGAGTGCGAATATTGTGGTGAAAAATATTTTACCGCGAAAGTGCTTAAAAAGATTGAGCAGGAATTTAAGGAAATATATTTCTCCGGCAAACGGGCTGCGAAAAGGCTTACCGTGCCGGTAGAAGAATTTATGGAGATACAGTAATGAAAAAAGTTACCATCTTAGACCTGCAGAAAATGAAAGATACGGGTGAAAAGATAACCATGCTCACCGCATACGATTATCCGTTTGCCAGATTGCTTGATGAATGCGGGGTGGATATTCTGCTGATCGGTGACTCTGTGGGAAATGTTATGATGGGCTATGATAATACCCTGCCGGTGACGGTTGATGATATCATATATCATACCAGGGCTGTGGTGAAAGCCCGCAAACGGTCACTGGTGGTGGCTGACATGCCGTTCATGTCCTATCAGGTTTCCATAAAAGAAGCAAAGAGAAACGCCGGACGATTAATTCAGGAGGGAGAGGCTGAGGCAGTAAAGCTGGAAGGCGGAGAGAGCATGGAGGCTGTCATAAAAGCCATCTCTGAGATTGATATTCCGGTTATGGGCCATATCGGCCTGACACCGCAGTCCATTCACCGCATGGGAGGGTATAAAGTGCAGGGCAAGGATGAAAGCCAGCGGCAGAAACTTATCGCAGATGCGCTGGCAGTGCAGCGGGCAGGAGCCTTTTCCATTGTGCTTGAGGCAATACCCCTTGAGCTTGCCCGGGAAATTACCCAGACTCTCCATATCCCAACCATTGGCATTGGTGCAGGCATCAACTGTGACGGTCAGGTGCTCGTCATACATGACGTGCTCGGGCTTTCCGGCGAATTTCGCCCCAAGTTTGTAAAGCAGTATGTGCAGCTCGAAAAGCCTGTTAAACAGGCGGTCAATGATTTTATACGTGAAGTGAGGGAGGGGAAATTCCCCACCAGGAACCACAGTTTCTAACAGGCTGTTGAAAAACGCCCCTCTGCGGCGGGGCGTTCCCCTTATCCTTCGTCGTTGCAGCGTACCATAAAGTACGCCTCACTCCTTGAGGATTTCGGGAGCCTTGCATCCGGGCATTTTTGACCAGCCTGAAAAAAGTTAGTTTTTCAACAATCTGCTAACCATAGTTTTTTATGCAGGTAATCCGCTCCATAAAAGAGATGCAGGCTTTTTCTGAATCAGCTCGCCAGCAGGGAAAGACCATTGTCCTGGTTCCCACCATGGGCTTTCTCCATGAGGGGCACGCAACGCTCATGCGGGAGGGGAGAAAGAAAGGCGATGTTCTTATTATCAGTATTTTTGTAAACCCCGCGCAGTTTGGGCCGGGCGAAGACTACGAGCAGTACCCGCGTGACTGGGAAAGCGATGTAAAGATTGCAGAGTCAGCCGGTGTTGACTGCATTTTTACTCCTGATGCCGGAGAGATGTATCCGGATGGTTTTCAGACGACGGTGGGCATCTCTCAGGTGACAGGGAATCTCTGCGGCATTTCCCGGCCAACCCATTTTCAGGGGGTTGCAACAGTTGTCGCCAAGCTTTTCAATTGCACCAAACCGCACCGTGCCCTGTTTGGCGAAAAAGATTTTCAGCAGTTCGTGGTCATCAGGAGGATGGTTAAAGACCTTAACTTTGATATCCAGGTTAGCGGAGTCCCGACCGTGCGGGAACCGGACGGCCTGGCCATGAGCTCAAGAAACTTGTACCTGAATCCTGAACAGCGCGCGGCTGCGGTAAGCCTGTCCCGCGCACTTTTTGAAGCGCAGAAGATGTTCAAGGCCGGCGAGCGCAATGCCGGCGTCCTCATAGAAGCTGCCCGTAAGATCATTGCAGGGGAGTACGGCACCACCATTGACTACATAAAAA
>CAIYCZ010000418.1 GCA_903924805.1 uncultured delta proteobacterium
ACAGCGGCGGCGGTATAGAGAACGTTACCATGGATGACGATATGAGCCTTTCGTATTCTCAAACAAAGAAATTTGCAAAGAAATGTGCTGAGGTTTCTTCAGGCTCCTTCGACCCTGTATTTCTTCTCAGCAGCAAATATCTTAAAAAGGTAACCCCTGAGTTTGATAAAAAGGGAATACGCTACGACATTGAGCAGGGGCCGTTTGACTATAAGCTGGTTTTCTGTGAACGTGATAATTCAAGGAATCCTGTTGTGCGCAACTCTGAAATCCACCAACAGGGCTCCGCCGTTACGTACACCATTGATACATCTGGTCATTAACTTCAGGGATATACATGAATACTATAATGCTCTACTGCCTTATCGGTGTGCTCTCTGCATCGCTTCTGGTCATAATCGTCTCCTATTACCTGGGACAGTATGTATATTCACTCAAGAGCCTGGGCAGCATACCGTTTATTAACAACACCGCTAATATCGGATGGATTCAAAAACAGCCGGAACAGGAGTCCTTCAGTTTTCTGGTGGTCGGGGATATTCAGTCCGGCCACCTGAATCTGAGCCGGCAGATCCTTGCTCCTGCAAAAAATACGTGTGCCTTTGCTGTCCAGACGGGTGATTTAGTGAGTCACGCAGACAGCGGTCACTATGCCCTGGCACTGTACGAATTAAAAAAGAGCAGCCTTGGTATCCCGCTCTTTGTAATCCCCGGAAATCATGATTTAAAGGGTAACCCAGGGCTGTTTGAAACATATTTCAGGCTGAAGCAGTTTTTTTTTACATGGAGCAACTGCCTGTTTATCTTTCTTGATAACGCTCTTGGCGCACCGTATGACCGGTTGTTTGCATGGCTGGAAAAAATCCTTGAGAAATATCAGGGAAAGGTCAGGCGGACGTTTATATTCATACACCGGCCACCGATTGACTGGGAGCATGGTGAACCCCGCCCTGAAATGAAAAATTACTCCCGCTTCTTTGAGCTGCAGAAGCAGTTTCGCATTGATTATGTTTTTTCCGGTCACCTCCATGATTATCGTGAGCTTGAACTGAACGGGACAACCTATATTGCCAATGGTCTGGAAAGTGACCAGAAGGGACGAGCGTCAAACGAGAGCTTCGTTACCACGGTACACGTATTACCAGACATTGTTATCACCAAACAAGTCACTATTACACCTTCTTTTATTGATACTGTTCTGGGAAGAATAACTGACAGCCTGGTGGCGCACGTCTACCCATCACTGCGTCTTTCTTAATAAAGGCATGTCACTGCGTATTACCGTTGTTTTACTCTTTGTAACTACTAAATAAACGCATGGGAAGTGCGACCAGCACCGTTTATGATAACAAATATAGATAACCCTGAAGCATGTACACCAACTGCTGACACGGTTGAAACGTGGAGCAGAGAGGAAACCGGGAGACACGTATTCAGCCTGCCGGGAGAACTTGTCCTTGTGGTGCAGATATTTCTGTTGTGGATGATGTTGTTTGCCGGTCTCAGGGCTGGCCTGCTGCTGAGCAACGTGCTTCTTTTTGCCGGTACCCCGGCGCAAACTCTTTTCAAAAGTTTTCTGGTAGGCTCCCGCTTTGACTGCCTCATTACCTGCCAGCTGGTGCTGCCGTTGCTGGCATGGCTTCTTATCCCCGGTTTTGGCTGGCAGTATAGAGATCGGATGGTGCGATGGCTGCCGCTTATTCTGTCATTGCTGTGGTCTCCCCTTATCTTTCTTTCCATGGCCGAGTGGGAATTTTACCGGGAATTTCAGGAGCGCTTTAATAATCTGGCCATTCAGTATATCAGTGATAGTCCACTCACTGTGCTCAGCATGCTCTGGCATGGGTATCCGGTAATACGCTATGCATGTATATGGATGATTGCTACGGGGCTTATCTATTACGGACTTAACCGTCTGCTGCAGCGAAGATGTTTGCCCGTTTCCTTTACCTGGCAGAGGCATGTAAAGCATGTTCTGCCGCTTGGAGTCGTGATGGCCGTTCTTTTCGTTATAGGGGCACGGGGGACACTCAGGCAGGGCCCACCGCTGCGCTGGGGAGATGCTTACTTCAGCGATTCTGTTGCAGCCAACCAGCTTGCTCTCAATGGCATTTTCAGCCTCAGCAGAGCTGCATTAGAAAAGACCAAAAATAACAGGTCTGCTTTTTGGCTCAAAAACATACCTGCTGACAAGGCGCTTGCTGTTACCCGAAACTTAGTCCTCCAGCCGGGAGACCATCTGCTATCTCCTGCACACTACCCCCTGCTGCGCATACCGGGAACCAGCCCGCGGGCTATCGAGTTCTCACCATGTCCCCGTAATCTTGTTGTCATCCTTATGGAAAGTTTATCGTGTGAATTCGTCGGTGCAATGGGGTCGCCATACAATGCTACACCCAGATTTGATCAGCTCACTAAAAACGGTATATTGTTTGATCGCTTTTTTTCCCAGGGCACCCACACCCACCAGGGACTCTTTGCCACGCTCTGCAGCTTTCCCAATCTTCCCGGTTACGAGTTTCTTATGTCTAATGATGCCGGAATGCAGCCATTCCGGTCCCTGCCGGCCATTCTCGAAGGAACCGGATTCAAGACACTCTATGTCTATAATGGAAGTTTTACCTGGGATAACCAGCAAGGATTTTTTCGCAATCAGGGGATGCAGCGCTTTGTCGGTCGTGATGATTACGTAAATCCGTTACATAAAGATCCAACCTGGGGCGTCTCTGATGAAGATATGTTTATGCGGGCTGCAAACGAGATAAGCCGTCTTGCCGCAACGGGGCCGACGTTTGCCCTATTGCAAACCCTGAGTAACCATGCTCCCTTCGACCTGCCGCCTCCGGCACCCTTTAACGATCTTAGCGGACCGGAGAAATTAGTGCCCCGCCTGAACGGCCTGCGCTATGCCGACTGGGCGCTTGGCAGGTTTTTTGATACGGCACGGACAATGCCCTGGTTTAATGACACCTTGTTTGTACTGCTGGGTGACCATGGATTCTCTTTTGAGCCGAAACAGGCAGATATAGACCTGGATGAATATCACGTACCGCTGCTCATCTACTATCCCGGCGACACGCGACATGCCGGCCGGCATGTCCATACCGTGGGAAGCCAGGTTGATGTTTTGCCGACGAGCCTGGGACTGTTAGGAAAGAAGTACATCGCTCAGGCATGGGGAAGGGATCTGTTTCGGGTTGCTGCAGGTGATCCGGGGTGGGCGGTAATCAAGCCTGCCGGCACCAGTCAAAAAGTGGGGTTTATTCAGGGCGACTCGCTTCTTGTTGTGAAGCCGGGTTTTAAACCGGATCTCTGCACATTCACGCTTAACCCGTGGCACACTGGCAAGATAGCCGGGCAGGACACCAGGGCAACAGACCTATTACAGGACGTTTCTGCATATCTTAAAACTGCCCTCGCTGCCCTCCAGGCAAAGCGTGCCGGAGTTGTATCTGAAGAACTCCGCAGACTGGCAACAGACAGTAAATAGCTGGTTACTTCTCAATAGCGTTGAAGTATACTGGTAATCGTAAACAATGTGGTTGAATGAACACTGCATAAATAGAGGCTATTAAAATCCATGTCTATAAAATTTTCTATTACTGTTAATAAAACCTCCGGTGTAGAAACCAATGGTGCTACACCTATAAGCAATGGTTTCTTCATGCAGGGCGATAATGGTGCCACAATTATGTTGATTCATGGGTTGACCGGCACCCCCAATGAGATGAGGTTTTTAGCTAAATATTTGAATAAGAGAGGCTATTCAATAGCCTGTCCAAGGTTGGCTAATCACGGGGAGCCGATCAGCGTACTGAAAAAAACCACCTGGCAGGACTGCTATCAATCAGTGCGTGAAGCATTCATAAAAATACGCACAAGCCATAACGGACCCGTGTACGCTTCCGGCCTTTCCATGGGCGCCCTGCTTGCAATACTTCTTGCAGAAGAATTCAGCCGTGAGATTGCCGCCATAAGCTGCCTCTCGCCGACGCTGTTCTATGACGGCTGGAATATCCCCTGGTACCGGTGCTTTTG
>CAIYCZ010000419.1 GCA_903924805.1 uncultured delta proteobacterium
CCCGAGGCCTATACCGATAAAGAGACCAATGACCAGTGCTGTTGCAGCAAGGGCAGGCACGGGAACGGGTACGAACCACCGGCCTATTTTATCCAGCAATGATTGTTCCTGCTCTGTCGTAATACGGGCAAGAGTTGCCGGTATGAGGTCAGGAACGTCTCTGGCTTCAGGAAGCTCAAGCAGCAGATCCCATGTTTTTGCTAAGGTCTCAGCTTCCTGTGCGCAGCTGGGGCAGCTCCGGGTATGGCGGCTCACCTGTTCTGCAACGCTCTCCGGCAGTTCTTTGTCAAGGTAGGCTTTGAGTTGTTTTTGAACCTGTTTGCAGTTCATAAATATCTCCTGACTTTAAAAACAAACCACAGAGAACACAGGGAAATTATTAAAAATCATAATGGTGATAAGCTGTTGCCCTCTTTGACTCTGCGCCCTCTTCAAGTATCAGCCTTTTTATGCCATTAATGAAAAGAGCAGGTTTTTGATTTCGTAATCCTAATTTATTGTCTCAATTTGTCGTTTTAATTTTTGCATATTGAAATTAATTGACAGACCAAGTCGTTTGTTCATGATTGTTGTAAAGCAAATTAAGAGTACACAGAGTTTTGGTTTTTAAAACTAAACGTTCTCTCCGCGCCCTCTGCGGTTCATTCTCTCTATGTATTGTTTAACATAATTTCTTAGAAAAACTTGCGCTCCTATAGATTCCCACAGGCTATTCCTTTAATTCAGCGGGCAGTATTTTCTTCAGGGTCTCCATTCCACGGAATATGAGCGATTCCACGGCAGCGACTGAACACCCCAGTACCCCGGCAATCTCGCGGTAGCTTAAGTCTTCGAAACGCAGCAGCGTGATGGCGATTTTCTGCCTCTCCGGAAGGCAGTCCAGCGCACGGCGCACCAGACGCGCCCGATCATCTTTTTCAAGGGTGCTTTGATGGGTAATAGCGATCTCTGATGCAATGACAGGTGCATGACCTTGATTACCGGTCCCCTCTGCTTTATACAGAGGGTCTCTTTTCTGGTGCTGCAGAAAGTTGATGCAATGGTTTACGGTGATCCGGTAAAGCCATGTAAAAATTTCAGCATCCGGAGAATAGGAACCTGCTGCCCGGTATATCTTGACAAAGATATCCTGAACAAGGTCACGGGAAATCTCCGCATCGCCGGTAAACCGGCAGACGGTACGGTAAACCCGTTCCTGGTAACGAGCCATGAAGGTTTTAAAGGCTTCGTTGTCTTTGCGCGCGATTTCCCTTATAAGTTCTGCGTCGCTTATGGTTTCCTGCAAAATTAAAGGCCTTTTTTAGCAGATAATTATTTATACTCTTCTTTATTATATGCTCGCAACAGTGGTTTTTATATCCTGTTAAACAAATTTAATAAATAAAAATTGCGGTACGCTGTAAAAAAGCCCTACCTGTTTTCTCCTGTTATGCGTTATCATACTGCCATGCACAGGAAGAAAAACACGATGATTAAAGCAATCATATTTGACCTTGGCAAGGTCATCGTTGATTTTGACCATGTTACTATCTGTAAGAGGCTGGCTACCTATTGTTCTTTTACACCGGAGCAGATCTATGCCAGGATATTTACATCGGGACTTGAAGCAGCTTTTGATGAAGGGAATATAACTCCCATAGAATTCTTTCACAAAGTTAAAGAAAGCCTTAATCTGGATATACCTGCCAGCGCGTTTCAAAACATATGGAATGCTATTTTCTCGTTGAACCCGGGTATTTCAGCGCTGATTAAACAGCTTAAAAAAGATTACCGGCTTTTATGTCTTTCAAACACTAATCCCTGGCATTTTTCATACTGCTTGGAGCGTTTTCCGGTGCTTAGAAATTTTAATTCCTTCATTCTTTCCTGTGAAGTTAAAAAGAGAAAGCCAAATCGCAAGATATTTGCAGAAGCTATTAAAAAAGCAGGTGTTTTACCCAGTGAATGCTTATATATTGATGACCTGGAAGTGCATGTAAAAAAGGCTCAGGAAATGGGCATGAACGCAGTGCATTTCACTTCGGTACAGCAGCTTGAAAAAGAATTAAAGCTGTATCTGTGAAGTTGACAATAATAATTAAATGGTTACTCTAAAAAAGAAGATATAAAAAAGTACGGCATTGCAGCCCTGAAGTAAGCAATCTGTGTTATAAGGATAGATACGGTAACTTATTGGAGAAAAAGGTGCTAACCATGAATAACCATAATATCCCCAGCCCGCGAGAACTGGAAAAAGAGCTGAATGAATATTTATCCAAAAAATATGGCGACAACGTGCGTCTGAGCGTTCCTTTGCTCTTCCCTGACAAAGCTGAAACCGGAACGGAAGAGCAGGAAAAAAAGAAGGCCCCTTCCGGACCCAAAATTAATTTTGATATGAAGCCGGAGGAGCTTGAATCATACCTCAATGAGTACGTCATTAAACAGGAAAAAGCAAAAGAGATTCTATCCACAAAAATCTGTACCCATTTTAACAGGATTAAACACGAAGATGACTCGGCTACGGTTGGTAATATAAAAAACAACATTATTATGATCGGACCGACCGGCGTGGGCAAGACGTTTTTAATTAAGCTCATTGCCCAGAAGATCGGCGTTCCCTTTGTCAAGGGCGATGCAACCAAGTTCAGTGAGACGGGCTATGTGGGCGGTGACGCAGAGGATCTGGTGCGTGACCTGGTCAGAGAGGCAAACGGCGATATTGAACGCGCTCAGTACGGCATTATTTATATTGATGAAATTGACAAGATTGCAAGCAGCAATAACCTGTACGGCCCCGATGTCTCCCGCACCGGCGTTCAGCGGGCACTTCTCAAACCCATGGAAGAGACCGAAGTGGATCTCAAGGTGCCCCACGATATTGTCTCGCAGATGGAAGCAGTGGAACAGTACCGCAAAACCGGGAAGCGTGAACGGAAGATGATCAACACTAAAAATATTTTGTTTATTGTCAGCGGCGCTTTCAGCGGACTTGAAAAAATCGTCGGCGAGCGTCTGAACAGCAAGGGACTGGGGTTTGGCGCTGAGCTGAAGCACAGGGACCGGGAGGATGAACTGTTTGAGCAGGCAAAGTCAGAAGACCTGATGAAGTATGGTTTTGAATCAGAGTTCATCGGCAGACTGCCGGTGGTGGCAGTGTTTGAAACACTTACCACGGACGACCTGTACGCAATACTCAAGAATCCCAACAGCACGGTGATAAACAGCAAAAAAAGAGATTTCATGGCCTACGGGATTGATATCAGGTTTGAGGGTGACGCCCTCAGAAAAATCGCCGAGATGGCATGCGAGGAAAAGACCGGCGCGCGGGGGCTCATCAGTGCTGTTGAACGGGTGCTGCTCAAATTTGAGAAGAAGCTGCCCTCCACAGAGATAAAAAAGCTGGTGGTAACCGGAGCGATGGCGGAACACCCGGTAAAAGAACTCAAGGCACTTCTCTCTGCAAGAGACTGTGCCCCGCTGTATGACAGGCATCAGCAGCTCATAGAACAGGAAAAGTATGAACTCCGGGAACGGATACTCGAGAAAAGGGCATCTCTTGGCGCCGCCAAAAGTACTTTTTTAAATGCCCTGCGTCTGGATATACTGGTAAATACTGCGGTGGTAAAGTGCCGTGATTATCAGAAGGTGCTGGATGAGGCGATTCTGATAGACGGTGCTGTTAAACATTTTGAGAAAACATTTCATGAGCGGTATGCTATAAACATACAGTTTGATGAAACTGCCGTTAACCGGGTACTTGAAATGGTGCTGGATGATGGTACTGATGTTGACCGGTTACTGGACATGCTGTTGAAAAATTATGAGCACGGGCTGAAACTGGTGCGTGAGAAGACCGGCAGAAACAGCTTTGTATTTCCGAAGGAAGCAATTGAGTCTCCTCAGCACTACTTAAATAATTTAATCAGGGAGTCTTACCAGCAGGGAGCATAAATGGCTGCGAATGGCGATTATTATAAAATTCTGGGCGTCAGCCGCACGGCAATGGAAAGTGAAATAAAAAAAACCTACCGGAAGCTTGCCCTCCAGTATCACCCGGACAGAAACCCGGGGGACAAAAAGTCTGAGGAGCATTTTAAGAAAATAAATGAAGCCTATGCGGTGCTGAGTGACAAAGAAAAGAGGGCTCAGTATGACCGGTTCGGCTCTGCTGGATTTCATCAGCGCTATACTCAGGAAGACATTTTCCGCGGCTTTGATGTCGGTGATTTATTCAAGGACATGGGATACGGATCGGAAGACATATTCAGCCGAATTTTTGGCAACGGCAGGAGGGGGCCGGGATCTGGACCGGGCTTTGGCGGCAGGACCCGGGGCGGAGGTGTTAACATGGAAGATTTATTCGGGGGAGGCGGATTTGGCCAGCAGCAGGCCCATGCTCCGCAGGGAAGAGACCTGACCATGGATCTTGCCATTGATTTCATGGAGGCAGTCAATGGCTGCGAAAAAAAGATTACTTATATTGTGGATGGCAAGAGAAACGAGATTACGGTAAAGATACCGCGCGGCATCAGCAGCGGACAGAAACTCAGGCTGGCAGGCAAGGGAGAGCACGGTATGAGTCAGGCTGCCGGGGATCTGTTCGTTACCATCCAGGTGAAGGATCACCCGTTATTCAAACGGGAAGGAAATGATGTAATTGTTGAGCAGAAGATAAAACTAACCGAGACGCTTTTGGGAACAACCATCGAAGTGCCAACCCTGAATGGCACTAAAAGCGTAAAGGTGCCCGCGGGAGTTCAAAGTCAAACACGGCTGCGGCTCAAGGGCTGCGGCATACCGCATTTTAAGGGAGGTGGCCAGGG
Organism: uncultured delta proteobacterium; assembly: GCA_903924805.1. GTDB lineage: Bacteria > Desulfobacterota > WTBG01 > CAIYCZ01 > CAIYCZ01 > CAIYCZ01. Next base: position 4,806 of record CAIYCZ010000419.1, read on the forward strand.
GGATGCATACGTCAAAATAATAGTCAGTATCCCCAAGCACCTCACTCCCCAGCAAAAGAAGCTTATCGAATCTTTGGCTGAGGAAGGACTATAGATTGCAGATTGCGGATTTCGGAATGTGGAATATTTATTCGTGCACTTCGCATTCCGCACTCTGAATTCCGGAACCCCTAACCCGGACAAGCCGGAACCAAAGTTAACCGCAAAGGCTAAAAAAGAAACAAAGAAGATTGAATTTGGAACTCACAAAGGTGAAAACAAAAATTTCCTGATTTCTTGAGTTCCAGATTTTTAATTTTACTTCCCCTATTCGCAAGAAATTTAGTCTTAAGAGACTGACCCCTAACCACGAATCCCGGGTTTCATCCCCCACTTTACTTGATTTCCGGCGTTGCATCGGCATCGAACGGGTTGGTTCGTAACACGAGCGAGAAAATGTACGGATAATCATTTTTCAGGTGCTTGATATAGACTATCCACTCACTCAGCAGGAGCAGATATGCTCTTTTTAAATCACCCGCCACATGCTGGTAGTCAGGTCCCGGCAGAGACCGGACGCTGTTTCTTACCGCCAGTTCTTCGGTCAGATGGAACACCGCAAACAGCAGGTCGGTAAATGATTCATGCTCCAGCAGGTTAGGATTTTCCAGCAGGCTGAGCAGGAAACCTCTCTTCCCGACGAGGTAGGTCTTTAGTTGCTCCAGATCTCTCATCTGAGTATCAATTGAACAGGAATACGTTGCGAGGAGTTTACTGACGCGTTCAAACTCATGATCAGACCACTCACCCCTGACCATAAGAACATCTCTAATCCGGGATACCGTAAGGTCAAACTCGGAAAAATATCTGAGGAGGTCTGTTCCCACCTCGCTGAAAAAAGTCCCAATAGCCATATTCATCTTACTGAGCTTTTCCCGTTTGTCTCTCCTGCTCAGCACTTCTTCCACAATAATTGATACCAACAGCACCTGGATGGGCACGAAGGCAATA
>CAIYCZ010000420.1 GCA_903924805.1 uncultured delta proteobacterium
AACACAGAGTTTTTTCTGTGTCCTCTGTGGTTTGATTTTAATATGGTTGTAAATTAACCTATTACGTTTTAAGATTGCTCTAGTGAATCTTTTTTTATTATAACATAAAACTATTAAGGAAACCCGCATGAAATATAAAGGTTATACCGGTAAGCTGCTGCGCGTTGATCTCACGGAAAGAACAATTGAATCCATACCGCTTTCAGAGAAAAGTGCAGAAAACTATATTGGCGGTGTTGGCATAGCTGCAGAGCTGATTCAGCAGATGTTAAAGCCGGGCATGGATGCGCTCGATGAAAGAAGCCCCCTTATCTTCATGACCGGCCCGCTTACCGGCACGGTCGTCCCGTGGAGCGGCAGGCACTGTGTGGCGTGCATATCTCCCCTTACCGGCATATGGGGCGAGGCATATGCCGGCGGCACCTGGGGGAGAGAGCTTAAAAAAGCGGGCTTTGACGGAATAGTGATAACCGGCAGGGCGCAGCATCTGGTCTATCTCAGAATCATAAATCAGAACGTCACCATTGAAGACGCAGCAATGCTTAAAGGGAAAGATACCTTCGAGACAGAACAGCTTCTCCAGAATTATAGTAATGAAAAGGTAAAAGTTGCAGCCATCGGCGCTGCCGGAGAAAACCTGGTGCGGTTTGCAGCGGTGCTCCACGATGGCCCTGCTGCACGCACCGCAGCGCGCTGCGGCGTCGGTGCGGTGATGGGAGCAAAGAACCTGAAGGCAATAGCCGTGGCCGGGAGCCGGGGAATTGAGGTCGCGAAACAACAGAAGCTGCTGGCATCCATCAAAGCCGCGCTGCCGGAGATGGTAAAAGCCCCGGAGCACCGTTTGCGCAAAGCACAGGCGGTGTTCTCAATGTTTGTAAATGACGGAAGGCACGGGATACATAACTGGCGGGATGGAGAGCTTGCCGGATTTAATGAGGCGGTTCTCAAGGAAATAGAAACGCACATAAAGGATGCGCAGCCGTACCTGTGCGCCGGCTGCCCGACCGGATGCAGCGAATCAAATGTCAGGGCCGGCGTGCGCCAGACGGTGTGGGAAGTTATCGCGCCGCTTGGCTCGCAGTGCGGCATGACTGATATGGGCTATGTGCAGAAGGCTTATGACCTATGCAACCGCCAGGGCATAGATACCATTTCAGCAGGCGGGGTCATCTCCTTTGCCATGGAATGCTTCGAAGAAGGGCTGATAACAGAAAAGGATACGGATGGCATCCGGCTTACCTTCGGCAACGGGGATGCAGTACTTGCCATGCTTGAAAAAATCTGCAGCCGGGAAGGCTTCGGAGCAATTCTGGCAGAAGGAACGCGGCGCGCTGCCCGGCAGATAGGGAAGGGGGCTCTGCAGTTTGCCATCGAGGTAAAGGGGCTTGAGGTGCCGGCCCACGACCCGCGCGCCCACAACTTCCTGGCACTTGCCTATGCAACCGATCCGCGGGGCGCGATCCATACCGGAGCAGCAGACCCCAGGGTCGAGGGGTTTGACCTGATGGACATGGCAGCCGTCAGGTTTGCTGTTGAGGGCACTGCAGAGACGGTAGCGCGGGGACAGGATTATGCATGCATCCTCAACTCCCTTGTGCTGTGCGCCTTTTCCCATGCCGGCTATGCGCAGTATTATTCTGCCGGCGGATTTCCCGGCATCACGGCACAACAGGTAACTGAATGGCTCAGCCTTGCCACCGGCATGGAAAAAGATTTTACTTTCCTGATGCAGGCAGGGGAGAAGATTTTTAATATCAAGCATCTGATCAATCTTGCCTGCGGGCTTGATTCTTCATCCGACTGTCTGCCCCAGCGCTTCATGACGGTTAAAAGAAAGCCGGGACCGGCTGCAGACCACCTGCCGCCCATGCAGGAGATGCTTAAGGATTACTACCGGGCCAGGGGGTGGGAAGCTGACGGGAAGATTGCTCAGCAGAAGCTGGAAGCGTTAGGGCTTGGAGCGTTATAAATCATATTCGCTTTTCATGATTGAAGCCTCCCCGCTATGCTCCGGTACGGTTTACAAAAACTCCGTCACCTCTTCCACCGGCAAACGGTGCCGGGGAATCTGATTCAAGGAAGAATCCTTAACCGGATAGCCTACCGCAACGCCATCCACCAGAATGAGGTCCGGTTCGAGATCAAGCCCCTTCTTAATAGATTCCTGACAAATAGAAACGGCATTAATCCAGCATGTCCCCAATCCGCGTGCCGTAGCAGCCAGTAAAAAGTTTTCCATGGCTGCAACCGCTGCCTTAAGGTAGTTCTGGTTCTTGCAGGGATAGGTGACAAACATGATTCCCATGGGGGCATGGTGAAAAGCAAAATTGCCTGCGCCAATGGTCTGAATATCAGCTCCTTTTTCTTTGAGAAATGAGAGCATCTCGCTGAATGACCGGTCTTTGCGGGCTTTGAGCTCCTGTGCCATCCCGTCACTTACTGCTGGTGCGGGCTGCTTTGCCAGTTCTGCTGCCGCTTTTGCAAAATTATCTGCAATTACCCGGCACATTTTTTTCAGCGATTCCCCGGAGAGGATAATGAATTTCCACGGCTGCTGGCTGGTGGGATTGGGTGCCCAGGAAGCCGCTTCAAGACATTCGAGAATGACCTCACGCGGCGGGAGTTCTGCGGTAAAGTGGCGGATGCTTTTTCTTTCTTTTATAAGATCTATAAAATCCATATCCTTCCCTCCCGGTTATATGCAAAGCCCCTCTGCCTCCCCCGGTAGAAGGGAGTTAACTGATAGAAAATATGAATCTGGAACTCATGAACTCAAGAAAAAAATTCATCAAGGCTGCGGGTGGAGTGACCTGCGGTAAAGATGACCGCTGCGGCAGGTGCTGTCTTTTCTGTGTCAGGGTATGCCACTGGTTGAGTCTGCCACATTGATTTAGTGCTTGAATTTTCCCCTCAAATCTATACTATTAGCAGGCTGTTTGTAAACGATTTTTGTATCACGAGCACAGCAAGGAGACCCCGTAATGTTTAAAAAACAGCGGAGACCGGTTTGACGGCACCATCATTATGAAAGCCGATGACCCTGAAGAGGGGAAGATGAATATCACCCAGCGCATAAGCGGCCGCCGCATCGGGGATTGTAAATAATCCGGGGCTGACAGCTTTCAGCCGTCACGGTTTAACAGGCTGTTGAAAAACACCCATCTGCTGCGTTGCGCTCATCCCTCGTCATTGCAGCGTACCATGTAGTACGCCTCATTCCTCGTGATGTCGCGCGCCTTGCATCTGAATGTTTTTGAACAGCCTGTGACCCGTCATCCGACCCGCCTCCAGAATGGCAGGAGGGTGGAAAACCACTTTTTCAACAACCTGTTTAAAGGCATTCCAATGATAAAGCATACATTTTTATTTAAAGAGCATACCTGGATTGCGACCGGTGTCTACTTTGATGCCAATAATGACCCCATTCCGGCAGCCGGGGAAACCCGGATAATCCATCGTGAGCATATCTGGATCATTGAGGGTATTATGAGAGTATTCGGAAACCGGCCGCAGGAAATAAAAAACAGTTATGAGATCGTTCCGTTCGGGGAAAACAGGGTTGTCACCAGGTGGACCTCGTTTAACCCGGCACTGGGCACACTCTCCGGGAGCTTTATGATCGTGGATGACGCCATCATTTCAACTTACTGCTCTGAAACCGGTGAGTACGCAGGTACCGAATGCCTGCTGCACATAGATGAGGGCTGTTATCATGTGCGAGGGTTTGCTCTGAAGGGTGATGAAAAATTGTCCTCCTGGTCTTTTGAGCTGAAGCGGAAAGAGCACGCATGAGCAGCCTGAGGGTTCACACCATTCAGAGCATTGCGGCAAGCGCGGCCCTGTATCCGGTCATCGGAGAACACGCAATCCCGTTCGGGCTGGCAGCAATCTTTATTGATGTTGACCATGTTATAGAGTATGTGCGCGATACCGGGTCTCTTGACATACGGGGGGTGTTCTCCTACTGCAACCTTATTGAAAACAATCTGGACAAAGGCTTCTTAGTCCTGAATATCTTTCATACTGCTGAATTTTTTGCCCTGCTGGTTTTTCTTGCACTGCTCTACCCGGTGCTTGTGTATGTCCTTGCCGGATGGGCATTTCACCTGTGTGCCGATTTATTTCACCTTATCGTGACGCTGCGCAAGCCGTTTGCCCGGGTATATTCGATCCTTGAGTATGTGTACCGGAGCAGAAACGGGAAGAACATTACCTCCATACGGGAGCTGCTGCAGAAGGATAACCTGAGGACTGAGAAGGTTCACAATCTTCGCGGCTGGCTGCGGAAGTGGGGAGTTATGTGCCCCGCAGAAGCCGGTCTTAATCAGTGACCGGTGAAACCGCTGCGGATAAATATAATAAATTTAAATGTATAGGAATTTCCTTTTTGATAAGCAGAGGTAATAAAAGGCAAACAGGAGGGAAAGCAAGTAGATAAAAAAGAGGGATATGATAATACAATAAAATTTACTTTGCGCCTTTGCGAGAGATTACTGTTTTTAATCTATTTTAAAGCTGCTGCCGTAAGAGGAAAGACCGTATGAGCCTGAATGCCATTGACCGGCGCGAATTTTTAAAACTCCTGGGATGCTCGTCTCTGCTGTTATCGCTGCCCATGAACAGCGGGTGTCGCGGGCCGGCCACTACCCCTGTTTCCGTAGCCATGGTAAAAAACTCTGATGATGCCTATTCCGTGAAGAGGGCGATAGAACTGGCGGGCGGACTTGACTTTCTGCACCCCGGTGACAGCGTGCTTCTCAAGCTTGCACTCAATTCATCAAACCCGTTCCCGGCAACTACCAGCCCGGTTGTGGTATCAGAATTGATTGGCCTGCTTAAAAAACTCCACGCAGGGAAAATTTATGTTGGTGACAAATCACCAGCCTGGCAGGATACCCTGGACTGCATGGAAAAGACCGGCATTTATCAGGCTGCCGTTGATGCGGGAGCAGAAGTGGTGGTGTTTGATGATGAGGATATGGTTCCGGTGAAGCCGGAGAATGCCAGCCACTGGCCGCAGGGGTTTTCAATGCCGGGGATTTTTAACCGGGTGGACCATATCATCGTGCTTCCCACCCTGCGGACGCACAGCCTGGCAGGTTTTACCATGGGCATGAAAATTTTCGTTGGTGCGCTCCCGCAAACAGACAGATATTCCATGCACAGCTCCCCGCTGTTCCTCAAAGCTATCGCAGAGATTGCTCTTTGCACGGATAAATTCCGCCTCTCACTCCTCGATGCGCGGCAGGGTTTTAACTCCGAGGGGCCTGATTCAGGAAATCTGATCAGCCCGGGTATCGTCATAGCAAGCAGGGATCTGGTAGCCGCAGACGCGGTGGGGCTGGCTCTCTTAAAGGCCAGCGGAACAACAGAGCCATTGTGTTATATACCCGTGTGGAATCATCCCACCATTAAGAGAGGAGTACGGGTTCATTCTCCATCCTTGTCCTGTGCGACGCTCTCGCTGCTGTCTGAAGGACTGGATAACCTTGATGAAATCAAACGGCAGCTGTGCCTTTAGTGCTCCTGGTGCTTTCTGTTACAGGGGGAAATAGTACGTATAGCTGATTTTATATTCTTAAAAATATATTATTGGTTAATAAATCCGGCTGTGATATAAAAACTCACATCTCAGAAGAACATAAAACATATACTACTAGGGAGCTACAGGTAACAAAGAGACACAGCAATGGTGGTTATGTCTGTGTCGCATGTGAAAGGAGCACGCTATGGGGATAAAATTCTTCCCGCGCATGTTAATGGCATTGGTTATCATCCTTTCTTGCACCTACCCGTTATCAGCCCAGTCAGACAATGAACAGCTTCCCTCCTGGGTTAAGCAGTGGAAGGATTGGGCTGCCTCAACAAATAATCCGGAATTTAAAGAATGGGCAAATAAACTGTGCAGTCCTGAGGCAGTGAAAGCCGGCAAGGAGTGGGAGCAGTTTCTCGGCTACAATGCTGTTGACCTGGTTGCCAGGGATACCACAGCACCGAGCATTCAACCGGGTCTCGTGATAACCCCGGAGAACGTGAAACAGTATGAAAAAGAGCTGCGGGAACTGTTCCCGTATGGTTTTGACTGGGAAGTTGACCGGCTTACCGGAACCGGTATTTTTGCCGGACGCAACCATCACCCGCTGGAAATGGTCATTGTGCCTACGACTCACGCAGGTAATGACCTGGCATATAT
>CAIYCZ010000421.1 GCA_903924805.1 uncultured delta proteobacterium
ACGACAAACGCTTGAGTTTTACCGACTGCACCAGCTTTGCTCTTATAAATCAATACAGGATCGAATCGGTTTTTGCCTTCGATGACCATTTCAGATACCACCCGTATGCACACCCCGTAACAGTATTGTGATAGGTGCGATTACATTGCACGGCCTTTAAAACCTCTCCCAGTCTCCCTTAAAAAAAGAGGGGGGATAAATCAGCCAGTTGTTAATAACGCAAAAGGGCGAACCACAAAAATGGTACGCCCTTTTGCGTTTACTGCGTTATTGACTGTATAAGAAGCATTTATCTCTGTCTGTCTGTCTGTCTGTCTGCGCAAGTTGTAAGCCATAAATTTATCCAGTGCTGAGAAGTTAAATGAATAAAGAATCCAGCCGCCAGAATTCAGAATATTTTTTTCTGTGCTTTCTGTGGCGGATTTCATAACTTACCGGACCCCCGCCGGAGATTACACTCATGAACATGGGGGCGGAGTGACAGATTGGAAATTATGAGAGGTTACCATAATTTTGCTGCTGCGATTTTATGTCTGATAAAACTTTATCCCCCGGTGGATTACCTCCTTAATTCTCTCTTCCTTGAGCAGCCCGTCAACATGCTTCTCAATAACTGTTTCATGGATCCCCAAGGATTTGCTTATGTCGCCGACCGTGCAGGGGCGTCTCTTTACCAGCTGGATTATCGACCCCTTAATATCCTCGGCTACAGCGCTGTGGCGGTCACTGCGAAATTCTTCAATAATTTCCGCACGGTCCCCGAAATAAATTCTGGCAAGCTCAAGAGTCTCCAGAAAAGCTGGTTCAATATTTCGTTCTGCTGCAGGGCGGAATACCGAGTTAATCTGAATCTTGTCCGGATTAATATCATGTATAACTGCACCTATTTTTTTTAGTTCTTCTGTTGAGTCATTAATACCTTTTACTATCATTACCTCAAGCCATATCTGCCCGCGGAACTCCTTTCTTAACAGTTTCAAGCCATCCACAATCTTCTCTACCGTCAACTGGGGATGGGGACGGTTGATCTTCTGAAATACTTCAGGGGTTACTGCATCAAGCGATGGCACCACAACGTTTGCTTCCATCACATCTTTTCTTGCTTCAGAAAGATAAAACAGGGTTCCATTGGTTAATACAGCCACGGGAATAGTTGTCATATCCTTGATCTGTTCTATCATCTCGCCGAGGGCTGAATTGAGTGTAGGCTCGCCGGAACCTGAAAATGTGATGAAATCAATGGTATCATTCTTTTCAAGTATCCTCCGCAAGTCACCCATAATACTGCCTGGCGCAATCCACTCCTTCCGTTCAAGAGTATTCACAGAGGTCCTGCCAACCTGGCAATATACACAGTTCAGGGTGCACACCTTAAACGGCACTGCATCTATACCCAGGGAATATCCGAGTCTTCGTGACGGTACCGGGCCAAAAATATGACTCATGGGATCTCCTTTGCTTAGAATTCGTATTGTCAAAACATAACCACAGAGAACACAGGGGAAAATACTGTTTTCAACATGGTGCAGAGAATTTTTATTCCTCCCCCTCTGTGTGCTCTATTTTTATTTTTATCAGCTCCGGCAGCCACCTTGTGGATCGGGTGATTTAATCTTCTTATACCATCTCCAAAATTTCTGTGGTTACCGGCTCCTGCCGATCTATACAGCAATAATCAAGAGGTGCTGAGAACACAGAGGATCTCTCCGTGTCCTCTGTGGTTTCATAGTATTCGTACCTTAGAATTCGGAAAACAGAAGTCAGAAGACAGAGGGCAGACAGCAGATGAGAGATTTCCAGTCTGTTTCATTTTTGCTGTTTTCTGTTGTCTGTCATCTGTTGTCTGTTGTCTTGCTTCTGCATGTTACTTCTCTCATAAATCTCACTTTTATGTCAACTGGTGTAAGTGGAATAATCGGCACCTCTTCAGCATATCTGTCTGTCTCTGCGACAATAATAATGCATCTGTCCGAAAACAGCTGTAACGTTCTGCGAAGCGCTGCTATTGATGTTACTCTTCTGACATTCTTATTGCCAGCCCCTTGTGCTACCTTAACCAGATCAGTTTTTTTTGCCGTACAGGTTGCCTGATTTCCCGTACTGCCGTAAGCCTTATTATCTATTATGATGAGGCAGTAATTGGCCGGAGCATGATGTGCAATAGTCGCAAGACTGCCGAGATTCATGAGAATGGACCCGTCTCCGTCAATCACATAAACCTGCTTTTTCTGGCTGCATGCTATCCCCAGCCCAACCGAGCTCACCAGCCCCATGGATCCGAGCATATAAAAATTTCTTGCACTGTCATGGACAGCATACAGCTCACGGCTGGGGAATCCAAGCGTTGAAACTATAAGCCCGTCCAGTGCGGAAATTTCTTTTATGACATCACTTCGCTTCATTCCAGAGTTCCCTTGCCAGAAAGGCAGCGTTTATTTCCTGCAGTGCATATGTTTTTCTGATGAGCTTTTGCAACCCGTGCAGGTCATGGGCTGTTTTTATGGTTATAAAATTAATTCCAAGCGTTCTCAGCAGATCAGGCGCTGCAGCGCCCATGGGAATCTGAGCTGATATTTTTTCGCCGGGGCCTCCGCGATGGCTCATAAGCAAAAACAGGGGGAGCTTGTACAAACGGGTAAGCGACATAAGAGCATTAATTGAATTTCCCAATCCGGAGTTTTGCATTAAAAGAAGAGGTTTTCCCCCGGCAAGCGCTGCACCGGCAGCAATACCTATCCCCTCTTCTTCCCGGCATACAGGGATATGCCGGATCGGTGTGCGTTCAATTTTCCTTAAAATTCCTGCAAGCAGGTTGCAGGGAACGCTCAGAACAGGCTCTATCCCCTCTTTCATAAAAATTTCAACAATTTTTTTGTCAATCACACACGTACCTGTTCTTTATCGTTCTTCCATCATAGTACGGAAGTACATCATAGATATTAACCCGGGAAATAAACATGACATCGTCACGATAGCCGATGGTGCTCAGGTGCCTTGCAGCAGGTGATTCCTGTATAAAGTAGGTTATAAGATGTTCATCAAATGGAGCATTGGAAAGCAAGCCAAAAAGAGCTATGGCAACAGCTAAATCTTCAGTTACCCCGTGCTCTCCCCCAACGGCAATAATAGATACGTCAGTGCCTTTCAGGTGATGAGCCATTATACTTAAATTAAGGCTTGAGCAGATCCAGGCTCGTGGCAGCATCAGGAGAAGGGGCACCATATTGCTTGTTTTAAATGCCATGGTTTTACATGGCGACCGCTGAATACGGTTTTGTACTTCTAGTGGTGAGTTTCCCAGGTCAAACCCCGGCAGTTTAACCCCTCCGGATTCTCCGGCAATGACCATACCCTGTTCCTTGAGCCGGAATGCCTCTTCATCACAGGCTACCGGTATAATCTCTGTAACCCCGCTTGCAAGGGCGGTTACAATGGTGCTTGCAGCCCTCAGGGTATCAATGACAACAGGAACTTCGTCAGGCAAAATGCTTTTTACCGCGTCTCTGCCGATACCGATTCTACAGCCTGCCAAAGGTATCTCCCCGGATGCCGCGCCTGAGTGTCTCAAGCGGTATAACTTCATCAGGCCGTATATTGCCCAGGTTAACATCCGCCCCGAAGTGGACAATCAGGTACGCCTGCTGGTTTTTTTCAGGAGCTTCAAACATAATTTTCTCAAGGCCAATCTCCTGCGCTAAGGAGTTTGCAATATCTTCCCTGACCCCTCCCGCTTCATCATAGATGCCAAGGCTTTTACCGCCTTCCCGCGCTTCAATAATGACATGGCCAGCACCTGCCTTAAGATCGCTTTGCGCTTCTGCAATTCGCTCCTGCACCGTGAGTTTTCTGTCTTCGACGGGCTCTTTTTTGCCTACTTCTGAGATTACCAAAAATCCCATCTTTTTAGCATGCCTGATAACTTCCGCTTTATCTGATGCACTAAGCGGTATGACCCCGTTTGAAATTTCCAAAAGGTTAAAACCGATATCACGGGCATAAGCAAAAAATGCGTTTGTCTTTTTCTGGGTATAGGCAATCTCAAAAAATGTCCCGCCGTTTCCTACGTAAATGTCATTCTTTTTGTATAATGCAACCTTCTTGCGGATCAGTTGTTCAGAAAAAAGACGGGGCGTCCCCCATCCCAGCTTTATAATGTCAATATATGGTGCAGCTTCCATGAGGTCCTCTGCCTGATAAAGTCCCATTCCCTTATCAAGCACCATGGTAAGGCCCTTTTGCCGTGGTTTTTCTGAGCGTGTGAGTATCTCTATTATATCAAATGCCATCTTCACATCATTTCCTCTCTGCGCTTTGTTTTTCGTGACTCGTGCTTCGTGACTTGTGACTTGTCGCTCGGATCACAAGCGACTGGTCACTGGTCACTATTTACCGATTCACCCCGTCCTCCGAAGCATTTCTGCGGAGGGTGGACCCGTCCTCCGAACCGCCTCCAGAAGCCTTGCGGAGGGCAGGAGTTCTGCGGAGGGTAGACAGAAC
>CAIYCZ010000422.1 GCA_903924805.1 uncultured delta proteobacterium
ATCTTATTGTACTGCTCCATGCTATTAATGTAAGCCGTTTTTTGCAGCTCCTTGGGAACATCAAAAACTTTCCCCAGACTTGCTAATGATGTCATTGTTTTTTTCTCTTCTGCCATTTCTTCCTCCACATTAGTTGATCAGTTGTTAGAGTTTTTTATTACGCACCCCTTGCTGCCATTCAGAATTACACTTCTCCATATCTAAAAAATATATGGTTTGCAAAGAATAGGTAAGGGGTAATTAGACAATAAAAGGTAAGTAAAATTATAAATATAGAATTCAAGGATTATGCCAATTGTTCTTAAAATTTAATGATGATAATTCAATTGGTTTTATATGTCAATTTAATTTTCCCTTCTCTCTATTTGCCATTTTGTCATTTGATTATTGTATTAGCAGTCTAAACAAAAATTGCCTTATAATAGCTGTTAATTCTTACTAAATGGATTATACTATATGTCATATTGGCGAATTTTTTCGTGTAAACAATTTTTCCGTTCCTTCTATCTATTGTATTTCCGCTTGATGCCCCGGTCTGCTGCCGGTTCATAAGCATCAGGATAAGCTATGCCGCATCGCTTATTCCTATCAATCTCATTGTATTACTCAATTATTGTGCTAAACTTATTTATGAAATAATTAGTCGGCTTCTATTTTATTGCTGCTTAGTTTATGGCTCATATTTTGCAGACTTATAACTTATATAGTATTTATTCTGTGATAATTTTTATTTAGTTTAAACAGTAAAATCGAATCTCTGAAAAACAAAACCTTACGCTGAGAACATGCAGACTACTGACAATAAACCAGATCAATTTGAAAATGGGAACGGCTCGCTTCATCCTTTAGAGGAAACGGTGCTCTCTCTGGCTACCGGGAAGCTCTATCATCTGGAGCAAGATGCAAAACCCAAACTGTTTGTCATCCCCAGGATAGATGAAATAGAAGAGAAGAAGCTGGAACAGCTCGAAACAGTATCACCGGACAAAATTACGGCACTGCATAATTCAATCAACGAGGCTGTTCATTTTGTCAGCAACCAGATACTGGGTAGAGAATCTACAATCAGACAGGCGTTCTTTGCCCTCATGACTGGCGAGCACCAGCTTCTGATAAGCCGCACCGGCATGGCAAAATCAATGCTTGCGCGGCAGATCTTCGCATGCTTTGACGGCGCAACCGTATTTGAAAAACAGCTTACCAAGGACACTATGCCGGACAATCTTTTCGGAGCCTATGATATTGAGGCAATGAAAAGAGGCAAGATGATTCACAATGTGGAAGGCTCGTTAGTTCTTTCTAACTTTGCCTTTCTGGATGAAATCTTTGATGCCAATGATATGCTGCTCAGGTCACTGCTATCGCTTTTAAATGAAAAGAAGCTGGTCAATGGTGAGCAGATCATTCATTCTCCGTTACAGAGCGTCATTGCAGCTGCAAACTACATACGGGTGACTGAAATTCTGGAAGCAGTGCTGGACCGCTTTTTATATAAAAGTTATATTCCCGAAAACAAAAATCTCTATTTCCAATATTCAATAGACAGCATCTACCAGAAAAATTTTGGCAACATAGTGACTCCCGAAAAAAGAATAAGCCTCAGCGATTTTACGTTTATCAGGGACTTAATTAAGGGCAAAACCATTGAAATACCCGGCTACATTCTGCTTCTGAAAAACTACATTCTGCGGCACTATATTGAAGAGACCAGAGAGCAGGTTCCGGAAAAGAGAAATTATACCATCAGTGACAGAACCACTGCCAAATCCCAGGATTTATTGAGGGCATCCGCCATCATGGAAGGACGGCAGCAGGCACATGAAAACGACCTTGACAACCTGCATTATATGATCTGCACCCTGGGCAGGGATGATGAAAAGTCACGCTTTATGAAAATCTGTTCTGCTGCCAGACGATATTTTCAACAGGATAAGGAGATACTGGAAAATATTTTTAATGGTATCGGGATTTTCCATGTTATCAGGACCGGTAAGGATTCCGAGTTTCTCAAGAGTGATACCACTTTCAGCACCATCAAGAGCCGCCTTGAAAAGCTGGTAAGGAAAGAAAATTCAGTCTTTAGGGAATACCTGGAAAAGATTAAAAACAAGTTTGTTTCCCTTCCCCGGAATGCCATCATACCTGAAACACTGACCATGCTGGAAGAGATCTGCGATCTGTCCCTCAAGAATGCACGGACAAAAGAAGCACGGGAGATTGTTGAAGGGTTCTCGCAGGATATCTTCAACGAAAAAAGATTAACCCCTCTTTCTTCTAAAAGGTAAAAAACCTCCTGTGATCTCATGCATCAAGAACCTCTTTTATCACATCTTAACTTCTATATCCCCGCATGCGGGGCAATAGACAAATACCGCCTCAATTTCCCGCCGGAACTCGTTAAGATTTTCTATATTGCCCGCATTATTTTCAGTGAACAGAGTAACCACAAAATAAAATCACAGGTTGCCCCGCTGTTCGACAGGAGCAGCATATTTTCTTCAGATCAGAAGCCGTCAGAAGAAAAAACACCGCACCTGCAACCGGCGCCGCTGGACAATGTGCTGAATATAGGGAAGATGACACTCATGAATGACATCTCGCGACTCATCCCGCGGGAACATACCATCTATACCGAAAATATTTTCTATAAAAAGCTCCTCAACCGTGAACTCATTAAAATCCTCTACCAGGGTCCCCGCGAGCAGGCGCTATCGGTTGATAGATTCTTTGGCCGGGAACAGTCTGAATTAAACCGGAGCCAGAAAGTATATCTCCTTTTTGACAACTCCACCTCCATGAACGGAGAACGGTTCAACAAGATTTTTGCCGCTAAAGCCATTGCCGTAGAATATCTGAGAAAAGCAGCCGCTGAATCTCCGCAAATCTATTTCCGCTCATTTCACAGTGAGGTCGGCGATATGGTTAAGGCGCGGACAGTAGAGGAACTGTATGCGCTCATCAACCATATTTCAGAGCTGAAAACCGGCGGAGGCCATATTACCAATATTGGCGATGCCATCCAGCAGGCAATAGAAGACATCAATAAAGATCCTGATTTGCGGGAAGCCGAGATACTGGTTTTGACCGACGGCTTCGGCCCGGTGCCTAACGACCTTAAATCATCTCTCGGAACCATAAAGCTGCATGTCATCCTGATACCTGATCTTGATATTGAAAAAATTTTAGTGCTCTATCCCGATCGCAAGGCATGGGAAAAAGGCGGGCCTGACGGCACCCGGCCAATGCCTCCTTTCTGGCGATATTACAGCAAGGAACCGCCACCCATACGGCTCGATGGAGATTTGTACGAAAGTGCAGTGCGTTCTTACGAGACTGCAGGCAAGTCGGTCAAGGAATTAAAAAAGCAGGAGATCCTGCAGGGATTACATCAGATCTACACCATCCGCGAACACTGCGAAAATTTTATTTTCGTCATCATAACATCACTGTTCGGGGAAACCTTTAACTGCACAAAGGATGATATTGAAAACTTTGCGGCAGCAGTTGGGGATTTGCAAAAGCTCTCCATAGCGCATATGACCAATAATGAAAAGTTGTCATTTCTGCAAACCCTGAACTTCCTGGGCGAGTTACTGGCAGTTGCACTTGAACAGGCACCTAAAAAACCTCAGAAGGCCAGAATAAAGGAACTGCTTAAGGTGATTAACACGCTTAAGGCACGGATTCTTGCCGACCAGTGGATTCTGTCTATTTTAAAAACCGGCGCAGGCAGCATCGATCTGAAACTTTCCCTGACCCTGCAATCAGACCAGTTCAAGAACCTGCCGTTCGGGAAAGCGCTGCTATTTTTCTTGACGTTCCTGTGGCAAAACATGTATGAAGCAACTCAGAAAATAATGGCAGGTCTCAACAGACTAAAATTCCGGCCGCAGAAAGGATAACAGCACATGGAAATAACCCCGAGTCCAAGTTACAGCATCACCATCCGTATTGAGCTTGAACACAAGCCCGGCATGTTTGCCAGGGTTGCAGAGGCAATCGGCACGGCAGGAGGGTCACTGGGATCAATTGATATAGTAGCCCGCTCAAGAGCAAAAACCATCCGCGATGTCACCGTAGAGGCCCGCGACTATGCACACGAAAAGCAGATTGTCAGTTCCCTGAACCAGATTCCTGGCATCCGGGTGCTTGATGTCTCAGACATTACCTTCCTTTCGCATTTGGGCGGGAAAATTGAGGTGGTAAACAAGCTGCAGCTGTCAAAGAGGGAAAATCTCTCTATCGCCTATACCCCGGGGGTTGCCCGCATCTGCAATGCTATAAAAGATGACCCGAAAAAGGCGTATAGCCTGACCATTAAGAAAAATACCGTGGCAGTGGTTTCCGATGGAACTGCAGTGCTGGGGCTTGGGGACATCGGCCCCGAGGCAGCCATGCCGGTAATGGAGGGCAAGGCCATGCTGTTCAAGGAGTTTGGCGGTGTGGATGCCTTTCCCATCTGTCTCAGCACAAAAGACCCTGATGAAATAATAAAAACGGTAAAATATATCTCTCCCGGGTTTGGCGGCATAAACCTTGAGGACATTTCGTCTCCCCGCTGCTTTGAAATCGAATCGCGGCTGCAGAAAGAGCTTGATATCCCGGTGTTTCACGATGACCAGCACGGGACTGCAGTGGTAGTGCTTGCTGCGCTGTACAATGCCCTGAAGGTTGTTGACAAAAAAATGGAGAATCTGAAGGTGGTGGTGAGCGGGGTCGGAGCCGCAGGGGTTGCCTGTACAAAAATTATCATGCTGGCAGGCGTAACCAATATTATTGGCGTGGATCGGGCAGGGGCCATTTACAAGGGAAGAACAGAGAACATGAACCAGGTTAAGGAATGGTTTGCCGAGCACACCAACCAGGATCGTGTCAAGGGAAGCCTTTCTGAATGCATGAGGGGAACCGATGTCTTTATCGGTGTTTCCTCACCGGGGCTGTTGACGCCCGCTGACCTGAAAAAAATGGCAAAAGACCCCATAGTCTTTGCGATGGCCAATCCGGTGCCTGAAATAATGCCCGAAGAAGCTCTCCCGTATGTACGTATTATGGCTACCGGAAGGTCAGACTATCCTAACCAGATAAACAACGTGCTGTGTTTTCCCGGAATCTTCAAGGGAGCACTGCGCTGCTGTGCGCGGCAGATCAATGAAGACATGAAGCTTGCCGCTGCGCGTGCCATTGCTGCAATTATCCCTGATGATCAGATCCATGAAGATCTGATCATCCCCTCGGTTTACAACAGGCAGGTTGCACAAAAAGTAGCGGATGAAGTTGAGCGTGTTGCGGTTGCGGCAGGTCTGGCCAGGAAGCATCCGGAAGATCACTCGCTCTTCGAGCTCTCAAATATTCAAACCTGAGACATTCTTCTGCATTAACCGGCAGAGCTTACCGGCGGCTTATTCTTTCTCCCAGTACGGCAGTATCAGGTTTACAATATACATGGTCACAAACGGCAGGGCAAACAGCACCAGCGCCACCAGCAGCCCCTCCCGGCCAAACAGATGGGGAGCATAGCTGGTAAAGCCGCGCAGGCTTTTTGAGAACAGCTGCCCGCCGATCACCACATTCCAGCGCATGGCAAGCACCTGGATGAGAAGCAGTACCGCAGAGATAATGCCCAGCAGGTTGCG
>CAIYCZ010000423.1 GCA_903924805.1 uncultured delta proteobacterium
CATGAGAAAATTAATTGTTTCATTGAGTATTATCTTATCCTGTCTGCCGGCGGTTGCACTTGCAACAGTTTCCGAAGGCTGGGTGCGCCATGACATCGGGCCGCAGACCAGTCCGATTTACCTGGACGTTGCAGACATCGATGGAGATGGAAATCTCGATGTCGCCGCTACGGCTGACGTGCATCCCAACGGATCAAACTCTGAAGTAGCATGGTATCGTAATAATCTGAAACAGGGGCTGCCCTGGGAGAAGATCGTCATCAGCTCTGATAAGCCTGAAACTAATCCCATTGTTGGCGCAGGCGGGATTGTCATCGCCGATATTGACGGGGACGGCCGTAAAGATGTGGTGGTTGTTACGGGAAACGTGATCAACCCCAAGGGAGATGTCTACTGGTTTAAGGCGCCTGCAGATCCTGCCACGAGCCCATGGCAGCGGTTTGATATTGAGACCGGGGTAGCTGACTCCTACTTTAAAGTCTATACCATGGATGCAGATGGAGACGGATCCCAGGACATAGTTATAGGTGGGAACAAGGGTGCTGTTCTGTTCCTTAACCCCGGGAGCCCTGATCAGCCGGGAGCGGTGTGGACAAAGGTGCCATTACCCGAGGGAACGGGAAGCACTATTTGCATGGCTGATATGAATAATGACGGGAAAATAGATATCGTTAATACCCACACCGGATTCAAACCTGATTATACAGGAAACGTCTCATGGCTTGATGTGAACAATGATGATGGCCAGGTTTCGTTCGACCGGACGATGATAGACCCCGCTCTGGTCAGGGCTTTTGACGCTAACACCATGGATGTGAACGGGGACGGTAAGAAAGATGTGGTCGTTTCCACTTTTCAGCTCCCGGACATATACTGGTATGAGCAACCTGCAGCCAGTACAGCACCCTGGATACAGCACCTTATAACAAATACCTATGCGGGTACCGACCTTTATACGGGTGACATTGACGGCGACAGGAAGACGGATTTAATAATATCCGGTCTATTCACAAACAAGATTTATTGGTTCAGCTACCAATGGGAAAATGGCGCAGCTCTCTGGACTGAACATGTACTTGATGATGATATTATAAATCCGGGTGATATCTCCCTCAATGACATGGATGGAGACGGGGACCTGGATGTGGTGGTTGCCGGCATGGGCGAAAACCAGATAATCTGGTATGAAAACAAGCTGCCCAAACAGAATACCTGCGTGTTCACGTATGTGCTGGGAGAAAAATCACCTGCGCTTGCAAAACTCAGGAGCGTCAGGGATAATTATTTAAAAACCACCCCGGCAGGCGAAGCAGTCATTAAAGCCTATTACTCGTATTCTCCGGAGATTATACGGATACTGCATGATCTTAAAGGTCTTGCTGACAGGTTTTAGGTTTTAATATTTATAAGCAACGGTAATAACCTTGATTTTTTAAAACGGGTAGCACCCATCCGGTGTTACCCGTTTTAAATTAGCCTGCGATCAAGATACCGTATTCAAGGTTTATGATAGAAGTTTTTTATATTCTAAATCGTGCATCATGCATCTTGAGGCTTATGTCGCTCTTTACAAGCATGGCATGCAATGGCGATGTTACCCATTGCCAGACGATACAGGAGATACCCCTGCCAGAACAGTTGAGGTCATTTTTAAACAAGTAGAAAAGGAATAGCATCCTGCTTTTTGCTTGATTTACCACCCCTTATTGTTTAAACTTTTTTACACTTTTAATAACAGATGTTTTTGAACATTTGTCTTCTGATAACACGGGAGGTACTGGTATGGATATTTTAAACTATCTGGTCTCGATTCTTATGTCTCTGGCCATCGGGCTGGGAGGGTTTGTCATTGCCTATAAAATATTTGACTGGCTGACTCCGGGAGTTCATTTCAGCGACCAGCTGAAAGCAGACAACCGCTCGGTTGCAATATTCCTGGCAGGTCTTTTTATCGGGCTCGGCCTTCTTCTGGGGAATGCAGTAAAATGAGATACCCTCTGCTTCTCATGCTCCTTATCGCAGGTATCATGGCACTTGCAGCACAGGATACTCCTGCCCAATCAGGCCCTTACATCAGCCGTCCGGAAGAATTTCTGAACCAGGTATCGGGGACAATTAATCGACATCTGGGGAGGCCGTATGCCTGGGGGGAAAGCGGGCTGAAAAGTTTTGACTGTTCCGGGTTTGTCTGGCGGGTGATGTATGAAAGCGGCATTCTGATTAAACGCACATCCGCCCGCAAGCTCTACCTGTCTCTCCCAAAAGTCTCGGAACGGGAGCAGTGGCATTTTGGCAATATTGTCTTTTTTGACAACCTTAAGCACTGCGGCATCATCAACAGCCGTACAGACTTTTATCATGCAGACTGCAAAAAAGGAACGACTCTGTCCCTGTTTGCGCCTCACTGGCAGGATAAACTGTGCGGCGTCAGGGGAGTGCCAAAAAAGTCTGGCAGCAGAAACACCCTGTAGCCACACATGCGCATGCTGTTACTTTCCGGCTGCGTTACCTGATTCAGAAAATTTTCATTAATTGAGGACTGATATGCCCCACATTGTCCTGGATGGAGCGGTTAATCTTGAAAAGTTTTTTGGCGCCTTCCAGCCCGCGCACGAACGGGAAGAAAGAGAAATCCTGAAAACTCAGGACATCTTTATCAGCCAGGATAAGAAAACGGTGCTGGTTGAGGCAATAGCTATTGAAGACGGGCCGCCGCAGCGGTTTTTTGTTCAGGTAGTACTAAAGGATAATCGTACCACGATAAGAATTTATCAGGGAACCGATCCGGAAAAAACGCAGGGTGTGAAAAAGCTGGTAGCCCTGGTGGCAAAACTGTTGCGGGATCAGCATCCGGAGATTGCCTATGGACCTACCAATCTGAGTGATTTTCTTCGGTGAGAAAACTGAAATCCCCCCGCGTATCAATTAAAAACAGTAATCTCTCGCAAAGGCGCAAAGTAAATTTTATTGTATTATCATATCCCTCTTTTTTATCTACTTGCTTTCCCTCCTGTTTGCCTTTTATTACCTCTGCTTATCAAAAAGGAAATTCCTATACATTTCAATTAAGCTGGTAAATCCGTACCCC
>CAIYCZ010000424.1 GCA_903924805.1 uncultured delta proteobacterium
AAACTGAACCAGCCAAGTAATAAATCTTTTCTGTCTGACCCTTTGGTAGCTAATGCGTGAGTAACATCTGAAAGGAGCAGTAATGGCTGAAATCAAGAAATGCGTACCCGGAAAAATCTCCCGCGAAGCGTACCGGGCTTTGGAAGACATTGTGGGACCTGAGTGGATATCTGAAGAACGCGCTGTGGTCGAGTGCTACAGTAAGTTCTCGGTTGATGCGCTGGGAACTCTAAAAAAACACGCCAAGGACCCGAGCAATATCCCTGCCTGTATTATTCTTCCCGTCAGCACTGAGGAAGTGCAGGCAATCATGCGCGTCTGCAACCGCTATAAGGTCCCTGCCATCCCCTTTACCAACGGCATGATCTCCTTTAACGGCCCGACCACGCCCGAGCCCACCATCTGCATCCACGTGAGCCGCATGAACCGGGTGCTTGAGATTGATGAAGAAAACATGACCGCGCGCATCGAGGCGTTTACCGACTACGCGCAGCTTCAGGCCGAAGCCATGAAGTGCGGCCTGTGGAACGGCGGGACCCCGCTCGCCACAACCCTGTGCAAGCTTTCCTCGCAGACCGCTTTTGCCGGCATCTGGCAGACCGACCACAAGTACGGCTGCCTGTCGCGAAATATTGTGAGCATCAAGGTGGTGCTGCCGACCGGCGATATCCTGGTCACCGGCTCAAACACCGTAGCAGGCATAGACACCTTCTGGGAATACGGGCCCGGCCCTGACCTGCTCTCCCTGGTCCGGGGCAGCGCCGGCACCGCCGGTGTCGTGACCGAGCTGAATGTAAAGCTGCACTCCTGGTGCGGCGGAGAGGACCTGCCGGAGCCGCCCGCCGGGCGTCCCTGTATTCAGACCTATAGGGAACCAAAATATGATACCGCTCCCTTTCCTCGGCGCCATAAGCTTCTCTGGGCGGAATTTCCCGATTTCGACACCGAGCTCAAGGCGCTGCGCGCCATTGCCCACGCGAATATCGGCATCGGTCTCAATGCCACCGGCATCTACAACGCCTACTACTGCTCGCAAACCCAGGAGATGACCCTGAAGCGCGTGGATGAAAAATTCTTCCCGCCCTACAACTGCTACATAATCATCGCCGGCACGGTTTCTGAAAAGCAGATTGCCTATGAAGAAAAAATCATGCGCGAGATAATCGAGGAGCTGGGCGGCACGTTGCTCTCAGCTGACTACAAGGCCGACGTGCTCTACGCGCTTGCCCCCTGGAACCTGGACTGCATCCGCCACGTGACCGGCTACCGCATGAACCGCCACTTCTACGCCGGCTCCAACATTCTCGGCGGCCCGGTTGACACGGCTGCACGGGAAGCACGCAAAACATGGAAGAAAGCTATCGACACCTTCGGCGAGACCTATATCACCGACCGCGGCGGCATTGATGACACGCCGTTCCTCTATTCCCAGAATAAGGGTGGCCGTTTCTGGCTCACCGAGGCTGACGTGTATCCTGACGCGACCAAGCCTGAGCTCCTGCAGCGGGGCCAGGCGCTGGTCTTATCCGGCGTGGTGAATGTTATCGCCGACAGCTACGGCGCGGGCGCCAACGGCCTGGGCGTTTCCATCGAGCCCATCACCTCTTTCTTCCCCGAGGTGGGCCCCAACGCGCACCACCTGTTCCGGAAAATCCGGCAGGTGTTTGACCCCAATAATATATATATCCCCGGCCGCCAGATCTTTAATAAGGCTGAGTACGACGGATTTCCCCAGCCGGTGGTGGACGCCCTGAACAAGATGCGCGCGCTGCACGGCATGTCAGCGGTGGAGAAGGAAAAATAGATCAGTGATTGGAAATTAGGGAATTCAGAAGACAGACAAAAGACAACAGACACCCGCTTTCGCACAAGACTACGTATGGCAGGCGGGTCACTAGTCACGGGCCACTGGTCACGAATTTAGTCGCTATTTATCAGGTAAGGAGAAATCATGGCAATCCAGAAGAGCGAGTTAGAAAAAATAGTAGGCAAAAAGAATGTTTTTGACGATGACAAGACCCTGAGCCAGTACGCGCAGGATCAGAGCTTCGTGCCCCGCAGGAAGCCGACACTGGTGGCATATGCCGAGACCGTGGAGCAGGTACAGCAGGTCGTGCAGCTGGCCAACAAGACCCTGACCCCGGTTATTCCCTTCAGCTCGGGGAAAAACCTGCACGGCGCCACCATACCCGATCAGGGCGGCGTAATTCTCAACCTGTCGAAGATGAATAAAATCATCGAGGTTGATGAAGA
The DNA here is from genome assembly GCA_903924805.1 of uncultured delta proteobacterium. Classification (GTDB taxonomy): domain Bacteria; phylum Desulfobacterota; class WTBG01; order CAIYCZ01; family CAIYCZ01; genus CAIYCZ01. The sequence continues at coordinate 2,254 of CAIYCZ010000424.1, forward strand.
GAACTGGTTTGTCATTGTTGAGCCGGGCGTCACCTACCAGCAACTGCAGGATGCCATGGTAAAAAAAGGCTATTACATCATGGTGCCATTCGGCGTTCCGCCGGACCGCTCCGTGCTCTCAAGCTACCTGGAGCGCGACCCGGTGCTGGCCGCACCAAGCTTTGAATACGGCAACGCCATTATCATGGACACCGAGATAATCCTTCCCACCGGCGAGCTGTTCCGCACCGGCAACTGGGCAACCGGCGGCAAGGCCGGAGGCCCGAACGGCCCCATCAGAACCATGATTAGCAGGCTCTGGTCGGCAGCCCAGGGCACCCTCGGCATCATGACCAAGATGGCGCTGCACATCAACCCGATACCCAAAATGCGCAAAATATTCTTCCTGCCGTTTGATGAGCTCTCCCAGGCGGTTGAGCCCCTGTCGCGGATTCAGCGCCGGGAAATCGGCATGGAATGTTTTCTCCTGAACCGCTTCAACCTGGCGGCCCTCCTGAACGATGGCTGGCAGGTGCCTAAAGACTTCCCTGCCGCGGCTGCAGCCTCTGAAGAATTTTCCCAACTGCAAAGCGAGCTGCCGGCATGGACGCTCATCGTCAGCATCCACAGCTCCCCGCGCCATCCTGAAGAAAAGATCGCCTACGAAGAGGAAGCATTGAGAGAAACCTGCGATGCACTAAACGCAAAGCTTCTTGAAGGACTGCCCAACATTCCGGGTGCGGAAAACATCATTGCGGGCGAGCTGCTCCGGCCCTGGAAGATACTGAAGAAATTCAACTACCGCGGCTCGGTGCACGATCTTACCTTCAAGTCGCCCCTGAACAAGGTAACCATCCTGGAGCAGACGGTGAAAGAGCTCGCGGACAAGTATAACTACCCGCGGGCTGACATCGGCATGTACCTCTTGCCCCTTGAGCGCGGCCGCGGAATCCACTGCGAGTTTGATCTGCACTGCAGCCCTGCTGACGAGCGCGAATGGGCAGCGGTGAAAGAGCTGTGGCTCAAGTCGTCAGTCGCGCTGATGAACGCCGGCGCATACTTTGACCGTCCCTACGGCCCCTGGGCTGATATGGTTTACGGCCGGGCCGCGGATTATGCCATGAAGCTGAAGCAAATCAAGAAGGAAATCGACCCGAATAATATTATGAACCCCGGCAAGCTCTGTTTCTCATGCTAAAACCGCTGCGCACTCAGCGATAAACAGTATACAAAATTAGTATAGGGAGGTTATTAAACATATGGCTGATTATGATGTGATTGTGGTGGGATGCGGACCTGCGGGGTTGATGGCCGCCGGCGAACTGGCAAAACGGGGCATAAACGTCCTCGGCATTGATAAAAAACCGCGGCTCGATGTGAATATCCGGACCGCGTCGGGATACTGTTTCCTCGATCAGTCGTTCAATAAAGAATATATCAAGATGGAGCCGGTCGGGAACAAGACCAAACTGCATTATACTGACTCCGGTTTCAGTCTTGAGTACTCAGGCCAGATGGAGGGAATCTATCATTCCTACATGTTCTCTGACACCGGCCGGCGCTGGAAGGCCAGCACCCGCAAAAAGCCGTTCTATAACCTGTTTTTTCCCACAAAGTGCATCTCTGACAGATACGGGTGGGCAAAGAAACAGGGAGCCACATTCATGCCCGGCACCCTTGTAATGCGCGCCAGGCAGAGCGCCCACGAAGTTGAAGTATTCGCGCGCACCAACGGCAAGACCAGGACCCTCACCTGCAAAAAGCTCATTGCCTCAGACGGGCTGTCTTCGCGCATCGCCCGCTCCCTGAACCTGAACCGGACCCGCACCCCCTTTGGCAAGGGCCCGACCATTGAATGGGAAATGGTCGGCGTGGAGTGCCCGTATGACCGCGGCGACATGTTCTTTTTCGGCGGCAAGAACTTTGGCGGCCGCCAGGGCGCGCTCATCATGGTGCCGAGCATGAGCGCGAAAAACGCCTTCCGCCTGGAAACAATGTCAGTCCTGCCGGCATCATCAGCCTCCGAACTTATCGAGTATTTTACCCAGAAGGGGCCGTTCTCCAGCTGGTTTAAACACGCTGAAATCATAGATAAAAGCGGGGCAGTGGTTGACATGATGACGCCCATGGTAACACCCTATGTGGGCAATGTCCTGTTTGTGGGCGATTCCGCGGCTTTTGCCGAATGTCTCTACCAGAGTGCTACCATGGCCGGCTATATGAGTG
>CAIYCZ010000425.1 GCA_903924805.1 uncultured delta proteobacterium
CAAAGCAGATGGACATGGTCTGATAGCCGTAGGCTTTTGCCTGCTCCATGGATTCCACAACCCTTTCCGGGTCTCTGAAGATGACCTTTTTGCGGCCGCTGATGATCTGCTGCCCTTCATAGCTTCCCCCGCAGAAGGTGCAATTCACCGGGCAGCCCCTGCCAAGGGCAAGCGGGAATAGCGAGGTGCCGATGGAGTGGTGCTTTATATTTTTTTCCGGTGAAAAGTTTTTCATCCATGCCAGCGGAAAGCTGAACGAGCGCACATAGGTGGGATAATTTTTTAAAAGCTTGAGATTGGTAAAATTGAGCGCATCGATGTCTTTTTTATCTGCAACATAGCTCAACGGATTTTCAATAATCTCCATGCCCCTGCGCCAGGAAAGGTTGGGGACTGATTCCAGCTGTGGATTTTTGCCGGTAATCTGCTTCACCAGAGAAAGCACCGGTTGCTCTCCATCGCCCCGCACCACCGCATCAACGCAGGGAAACTGCTCAAGTATTTCCCGTGCAAAAAAACTTGCGGTATAGCCGCCGAGCACGATAAAGATGTGCGGATAGTGCTCTCTGATCCGTTTTGCCACCTCGATGGTGTCAAAGGCCTGATAATGCCAGTGAATGGGCATGCCGATGACCTTCACGTCTTTATCCTTGAGCCACTCAATAAGAGAAAAATTGTGATCCTCAATCCATTCCACGCCGAGGTGAATTATCTGCGAAGAGAAGCCGTTCCTGCACAGATAGTCAGACATGGCGAAAATCCCCATCGGCATGAAGGTGATATTCATAAATTCGCCAAGCGGCTTATAGAAGCTGCTTTTTTTGGGTACATGCACAAAAAGAAAATCAATCTGTTCCACGTCACGCTCCTGAACTACATGCGTTTATATGTTTCTTTCTTCACCTGAGTTGTTCTTCCAGGAACTTTAAAAGCCCCCCTTTCCCCAGAACCCTTTGCACATACCGTGTTAGTGGATCGCAGGGGATCGCCCAGTCCCGGTCCTGGCTTCTGATTTCATTTTTTTCAAGGTCAATGACCAGAGGTTCTCTCGGAACCGCTTTTTTTGATATTCCCGGACAGGTGATAAGATAAATCCCCTGATTGGTCAGGTTCCGGTAAAAAATACGGGCAAAAGATTCAGCCACAATCACCGCTATGCCATTATAGGCAAATGACCGTGCGGACGATTCGCGGCTTGAGCCGCAGCCGAAGTTCCGCCCGGCAACGATAATATCATCCCTGCCCATCCGGGCAATAAAATCTTCAGCCCCTTTTGATAACCCCGAGGCAATGGTATCTTTTTTCAGGCTGAAATAGTCAGGGGGATGGAGAATATCTGTATTGACATGATCCCCCAGCAAAAAGGCTTTTCCAATAAAAACTTTTTTTAACATTTTTTTATATTTATTTTGGACGCTGATAAACGCGGCTCGACTGAGCTCGCCGAAGTCAGGTTATCAGGATTTTTATCTGCGGACATCTGCGAAAAGCTGCGTCCCATAGGGCTTAAAAGTATTTTCTCGGATCGGCTATTGTCCCTTCAAGCGCCGATGCTGCTGCAGTTGCTGTGGAGCAGAGAAACACCCGGCTCCCCTTTCCTCCCATACGCCCATCAAAATTACGGTTAGACGTTGCCAGGCAGGTCTCTCCTTCGGCAATAATCCCCTTGTCAATTTTCCCGCACGGGCCGCAGCTCGGGTTTGCAATGGCAGCCCCTGCTTCAATGAGCGTCTGTATATAGCCTTTTTCAATTGCCTTTAAATAGATCTTATTTGAAGACGGTATAACAATGACCCGGCAGTAGGGTGCGGTCTTTTTACCTTTGAGAAGCTGTGCGGCAATTCCCAGATCCTCAAGCCTTCCACCGGTGCATGACCCGATATACACCTGATCAATGTGCTCGCCAGCTACGTCAGTTACCGTAACCGCATGGCTTGGATGCGGCGGAATTGCTACCTGGGGTTCAATTGAAGAAACGTCAAGCGCCATTTCTCTTTCATAGACACTCTGTTCAGGAAGTGCAATTGTCCCACCGGCTTCAGCGCCCTTTTCCTTTAGGTATGCGTGAGTTATTTTGTCAGGGAGAAAAATGCCTGCCTTGGCTCCTCCCTCAACAACCATATTGGATATGGAAAAGCGGCTGTCCATGGATACGCCCTGTTTTGTAGCATCAATGAATTCCAGAGAGCGGTACAGCGCCCCATCCTCCCCCAGCTCAGCAAGCAGTTTGAGGATAATATCTTTTCCAAGAATATACGGCGCAGGCTGGCCGGTAAAGGTTATCTTAAAGCACTCCGGCAGCTTAAGCCAGACGCTGCCGGTTATCAGGCCATACAGGACATCAGTTGACCCCATGCCGGTTGCAAAGCATCCCAGGGCCCCGGCAGTCACGGTATGTGAATCTGCTCCAATGACAAGCTTCCCGGGAATTACCGCAGGATGTTCAACCAGGAGCTGGTGACAGATTCCTGAAAAGAGCTCAAGGTTTTTAATTCCCTCTTTCCTGCAGAAGTCAAGAAACTTTTTCAGGATTCCTGCTCTATCTTCAGATGCAGGAGGTGCGAAATGGTCTGCGGTGAACAGCACCCGGTCTCTGTCCCAGATTTTCCCCCCAAGCCGGTTAAAGTCATCAACCAGGAGCGCGGTTGTCGGGTCATGGCCGAGAATAAAATCCACGGAAAATTTCCCATACTCCCCGGCTGAAGGAGCTTCCGTATCAACACAGTGCTGTAATAAAATTGTATGGCTGTAGGTATTACGGCTTTTCATGTAGACTCAAAACCACAGAGCACACAGAGACTGTCCTGTTTTCTGCCAGTTAAATAAAAAAATCATTTTTCCGGGAACACAGAGATACCAGGAGGTCTACTCCGGGACATAGAGGGAGGTATTGTCCTCAAGGTAGCGGGAAGCCATCCCCTTCTGCTCAGATTTTCGTGAATGGTTGAGGACCCTATTGACAATGTTCCAGAAGACCCGCTCATCAAACCCAAGATGCTTCTGGTTAAATACCTCTACAATATTTTTCATGAACTCAAATGCGCCTTTGGAATCACTCTCTTTTTCTTTTTTGACATCCGCAACAATCCGGTCAACTTCAGCCCCCTTTGCATCAATCCCCTGTTCCTGGAGGAGCCGCCGCACCAGGGATCTGCCTGAATGCTTGCCCAGCACAAAGGCCCGCTCCCTGCCCACCTCTTCGGGACGAATGGGCTCATAGGTTTCCAGACTTTTCAGGATACCGTCCACATGGATGCCGGACTCGTGGCGGAATGCATTGTAGCCAACGACTGATTTGTTGGGGGCAATAATGATTCCGGAATAGTCTTCAACCAGCTTGGCGAGGGTGTAGAGCTTTTCTGTTTTTACGTGATGCTTGATTTTGAGCAGGTTCCCGGCTGCCATGACCACTTCCTCCATAGAGGCGTTTCCTGCCCGCTCCCCGATGCCATTAACCGTCAGGGTCGGGTATTCAACACCGGCTTCAATCGCGGCAAGGGTGTTGGCAGTGGCAAGGCCGAAGTCATTGTGGCAGTGGATGCCAAAGCAGATTCTTTCCTTCATCTTCTGCCTGATGGTAAGGCAGAGATCCTTTATGCCTTCCGGGGTAAGGACAGATACCGTGTCGCATATGATAATTTTATCTGCGCCGGCCCGCGCCACCCGGTCAAAAAGCGGGATAATAAAATCCATATCAGCCCGGGCAGTATCCTCAGCCACAAAGTTTACTACCAGGCCCCTTTGCACGGCATATTCAACAGACTGCAGCGCCCGCTCTTCTGCTTCCGCACGGGTAGTATTAAATTTATAGGTGAGGTGCAGGTCGCTCACCGGAGTGAACAGAAAAGCTTCCCGGGCTCCGCAGCTCATGGCAACGTCAACATCCTGTTTTTTGGCACGTATTGAGACCGCAAGATTGATAGTCCATTTCCTGCTCAAAATATTTTTTATGGTTTTAGCCTCGTTTAAAGAAACAATGGGCAGCCCCACATCCACCGTGTCAATTCCAGCTTCCTCCATGGTCTCTATGAGTTTTACCTTCTCCCGGTAGGAAAAGCAAACTCCCGGCGCCTGCTCGCCGTCACGAAGCGTCTCATCAATAATATGTATTTCTTTAGGTTTGGTGTTTTCCATTATAGTGCTCCCTTTCTCCTGCCGTGGTGATGTAAAGCATCTCACCACAGAGCGCACAGAGAAAACAAAAGCTTTCAGTTATCTGCTTTTTTGTTCCTTTCCTCTGTGTCCTCTAACCTTTTTATCTTCTTTTAACCCCGCTGTGTTACTTTTAATCAACAACCTAAACCACCCTATTTAAATAGGTCAGTAATGTATATCATTTTAAAAAAATCTTTTTGAGAGCACAGAGTAGACCTCTGCGCACGCTGTGGTTTTTAACTTATTTTAAATTTGCCAAATTTTGGCGCTCTGGTCACCCGCATCACATTGAAATACTGCCAGGGGTCAAGCGGGGTTGACCAGTGCGGATATTTCTTGCACCAGTTCTCAGTCATCAGAAAGTCATCCTGGGTGAGATTGTGCGGGAAATGAAATGTGGGGCTTAAGTAATCCCCCGGTTCCCCCATAAAAACAACATCCTCTTGTTTTGCTATGTGAAAAAGCGGCGTTTCAGGATAAATGCGTATGCCAAACACGGTGAGGATGTTGTCCGGCTGGGGCATGGTTTCAAGAAACCTGAAGCCGTCAATGATGGTCTCCCGGGTTTCTTCCGGGCCACCCAGCAGGAGTTGAAACGACGTGGCAATGCCGGCCCTGCGATAACATGCGGATGCCTTTGCAATGTCAGCCTGGGTAAACCCTTTTCCCATCCGCTCAAGCATTTCTTCCGACGCGACATCAATGCCCACATCAGCACCGATGCAGCCCGAGCGTGCCATAAGAAAGGCCATTTCATCAGAGATGCCAACCGGGTTTACGTTGGCGTACCACTTTATCTTGACGTCCTTTCTGATGATGTCTTCACAAATCGCGCAGGCATGGTCAGTGGGGAAATTAAAGACGCTGTCAACAAAGAAAAAATAGTCAAGGTTCCAGAATTTTTTTGCCACGAGAATTTCATCCACCACTCTTTGCGGGGATTTAAGACGGTAGTTTTTGCCGTCAAGCCTCGGGTGCTCGCAGTAAACACACTTGAAGGCACAGCCCCGCTTGGTTTGAAGCCCGATATAGCTTTTTTTCTGAACATATTTTTTGTAGTCAAGCAAATCAAAAGCAGGGGGCTCCATGCGTTCAAGATCGGGTATCAGGGTTGGCGGATTCACCTGATAGCTGCCATTGGCTTCATACACAAGGCCGGCAATGTGGTCAAAGGAGCCGCCCTGTCCAAGCGCCTGTGCCAGCTGCACGCAGGCTATTTCTCCCTCGCCCTGGACGCCAAATTCAATCCCGAGATATTTCAGGGCATCAACCGGAAACAGGGAATATCCGGGCCCGCCCACGACAAACGGCACGTCTGTCAGGGTTTTTAAAAACGCAACCACCTCTTTAATCTCCGGCAGATAGTAGCGCAGCGCTGACATGCAGGTGTTGTCAATATTGCGGATGGAAATCCCGATAAGCTCGGGCTTGAATTCCCTGATGGTATCGGTAAAAATATTTTGTTCCTCTTTTTTTGAGAAGAGAAACATGCGATCAACAACCCGCAGCTCATGGCCGGCTTTTCTCAGGCTTGAAGCGACCAGGGAGAGACCGATAGGGGCGGCCGGGATGGGCCAGCGTTCCTGATTGGTATTAATAAGTAATATTCGCATGGTAGACCCGAAGATATGGCTCTAAGGAAAATACTTTACATATAAAGTATTTAGCTATAAATAATAGTTTTGCCCCATTCTGTCAACCTAATTTTTGCAGAATTTTAGTGGAAAAAAACATTACAGGATTAATTTAATCGCTAAATTATATAGTTATGAGAGCTCACCACATAAAATATGGTTTGCAATCTTTTATTTCTCTGGTAAAAACTAAAGTAGTTGTACCATATATAAGAGAATTGTTTAGGTCTGTATTTATTAAATATTAAGGATGCTTGAGATGACGATTCAGGTTTACAACACCATGAAAAAGAAAAAGGAGCCGTTTGTCCCTATCAGGGAAGGCTTTGCCGGCATGTATGCCTGCGGCGTAACCGTGTATGACTTTTCGCATATCGGGCATGCCCGGGCGCTGGTTGTTTTTGATGTAATATATCGTTACTTAAAACACCTCGGGTTTAACGTAACCTATGTGCGCAATTATACGGATATTGATGATAAGATAATCAAGCGGGCACAGGAAGAGGGTGTCACATATAAAGAAATTTCTGAGCGCTACATTAAAGAATTTGACTACGACATGGAATTGCTGGGTGTTGAAAAACCCACCCATGCGCCGCGCGCTACCGATCATATACCGGAAATGATTGCCATGGTACAGGCATTAGTAGACAAGGGCTTTGCCTATGAGGTGGACGGGGATGTCTATTTTAAGGTGAGCAGGTTTTCTGAGTACGGGAAGCTTTCCGGTAAAAACATAGAGGATCTCAGCGCCGGGGCGCGGGTTGAGGTGGATGAGCGGAAGCAGAGCCCCCTGGACTTTGCTCTGTGGAAGAAGAGCAAGCCTGAAGAGCCGTTCTGGGAGTGTCCTTGGGGAAAGGGCAGGCCGGGGTGGCACATCGAGTGCTCTGCCATGAGCCAGAAATATCTGGGCAAAACCTTTGATATTCACGGCGGCGGCATGGACCTCATTTTCCCCCACCATGAAAATGAGATTGCCCAGGCAGAATGTGCCACCGGGGAGCCGTTTGCCCGCTACTGGATCCATAACGGGTTTGTCAATATCAACCAGCAGAAGATGTCTAAATCGCTGAAAAACTTTTTTACCATCCGGAAAATTCTTGAGACCTATCATCCGGAGGTGCTGCGCCTGTTCCTGCTTTCCAACCACTACCGCAGCCCGGTTGACTATTCAGAGCAGAATTTAACAGAGGCAAAAACGGGACTTGACAGATTATACGCGCTTCTCAAGGATATGGATGAGATTCAGGCAGCGGCACGCAAAAGTGCAGAGCTAAGCCCTGCTGAAGAAAAAATGCGGGATGATGTGCAGGCATTTTCTGAAAAGTTCACAGAGGCAATGGATGATGATTTTAACACCGCCGCAGCCCTCGGTCATCTCTATACGCTGACAAGAACCCTCAACATGTTTATAGACCAGAAAAAGAAAGACCCGTCTGTTCACATCAGTGACGAGACAATCAAGCGTGCACAAGAACAGTTCCAGAAAGTTGGAAGCATATTCGGACTGTTTAATGAATCGCCGCACAGCTATTTCCAGAAGCAGAGAGAGAAAGGACTGACTGCCGCTGCCATATCCCCGGAAGAGATTGAGCGGTTAATTGCCGAGCGGCTGGCAGCAAGAAAAGCAAAAGATTTTAAGCGGGCAGACGAAATCCGCAATCAGCTTGCTGAAAAAGGGATTATTCTAAAGGATATGCCGCAGGGAACAGAGTGGACGACAAAAGATATTTAATTTCTACAAAGAAGCACCCAGGCTAAGATCGAAAAACTTTTTGGTTGTTTTTCGGAAAGGCGGGAGGCCAAGGAACAAGATAAACCAGCATGGTGTCACCGGATTTTTACAACAGTTGCCGTTTCAAGATAGCGACGCACTCCACCACATGCACTCCATGTCTGAATTCAAGATGACAAGAAAGCAATTCAATGCCGGAAAGGATGGCTCCTATTGACACACCAGAGCGAAAGTCTCAATGCGGTCATTCTTCCGACCGGCAAGCTGATACTGGAATTTCAGCCGTGCGCAGACACCATCGGTTTCGACCGGCGTGCTATTGAACAGTGCATTCATGAAATATTTACCAACGATCATGGCCGGGCGTTTCTCGCTTTAGGCCTCGTTGACCGGACGTTGCGACTCGCGCCATCTCTGGAATACTGGCGGGATCTTGCGGCATCTTTTGTCCATGATGTTCTCGTCGATCCCCGCGTTGAGGAAAAGCGCTGCACTATCGACAGAGTAATGGATGACGAAGAGGCCGCGGCATGGGTCGGGCGTATACCGCCGATGGTCGGCGCCGAACTGATAAATGCCCCTTTCCTCGCCGATATCTGGAATCGTATCCAGCAGGCGCTCAAGCGGGAGGTAGCCGGGCGAACCGAACCTGTGGAGGAGATTCTGCGCCGCCTCTCTCCGGGCCACGGCCTGCTTGCCCACCGGGTGCACTTTCATCTCGTGGAGAACCGCCGCGACGAAGAATCTCCGTTTGCTTTCCTGGCAACATACGCTACCGCCATTGACGCTCACGGCACGCTTCGCCATGTGCCGCTCGGCAACGCTCTCAAAGAATTCGGCAACGATACCCAAAAACTGGTTCCGGTTCTGGCATCAGTGCACAAGGCCGCTTCCGCGAGCAGCCTTGTCAAATCCATTCTCGATTCAGGCGAGATATTCCATCCGCTCCGGTTTTCGGCCAATGAAGCTTACCGGTTCCTCGGCGAAGTCCCCCTGTATGAAAAGTCCGGTATCCTCTGCCGGATTCCGCGCTGGTGGAGCGCAAAACCCCGCAGGATATCGGTCGGTCTTTCCATTGGCGATAAGACCGGTGGAAAACTCAATGCAAATGCGTTGCTCACGTGCACGCCGCTCCTGCATATCGATGGCGAGAAGATTTCTTTAGAAGAAGCGCAGGGGATTCTTGATCACTACGACGGACTCGCGCTCATCAAGGGGAAATGGACCGTCGTTGACCGCGAGTCGCTGCGGAAGAACCTTGAATTGTTCGGCCAGGCGCGACAATTGAGCGGGAAACTGAAGATCACCTTTGCCGAGGCCGTGCGTCTGCTGCTGGGAATGCAGCATCTGGCGCTGGATGGGAACGCTCCGTGGACCGGCGATATTGTTTGCGGTGACTGGCTCGCCCGCGTGCTGGATAACCTGCGTTCGCCTGCTTCGCTGGAGGCCGTAAGGCCGCCTCAGGGCTTAAGCGCACGCCTGCGTCCTTATCAGCAGGCTGGTCTCAACTGGCTTGCGTTCCTTCGGGAACTCGGCTTCGGCGCATGCCTTGCCGATGATATGGGTCTGGGGAAAACCATTCAGGTGCTTGCCTTGCTGCAATCATGCAAAGAGCATGGCGGGAAGGAATACGGCCCGTCTCTCTTGATCGTACCGGCATCGCTCATCGACAACTGGCTGTCGGAAATTCGGCGGTTCACGTCGTCCCTGCGGTCTGTCGTTGCGCATCCGCAATTCACCGACGACAAGACATTGAAGGCGCTTGCCGCGAATGCCGGCTCCTGGGATATTATCATTTCCACCTATGCCATGTCCCGCAAGCTCCCGTGGGTTTCAAAGCGGACCTGGTTTTATCTCATTCTTGATGAAGCGCAGGCAATAAAGAATCCCGGCGCTGCGCAGACACGGGCGGTCAAGGAGATACCAGCGCTGCACCGGATTGTCATGACCGGCACGCCCATCGAAAACAGGCTCGGCGACCTGTGGTCGCTTTTTGACTTCACCAATCGCGGGCTGCTGGGATCGGCGCAGGGGTTCAAGTCATTCGCAAAATCGCTTCAGGACCGGCCCGAAGGCTATGCCCGGCTGCGACAGGTCATCCAGCCCTATATTCTGCGCCGTCTCAAGACTGACAAGTCCATTATCGCCGATCTTCCGGAAAAAATAGAGATGAAGGCCTGGGCGCCTCTTTCCCGCAAGCAGATGGTGCTTTACCAGGGGTTGGTGGATGATCTGTCTGAAGCCCTTGCCGGCGCTGAAGGGATTAAGCGCAAGGGGCTTATACTTTCCTTCCTGCTCAAATTTAAACAGGTATGCAATCATCCCGACCAGCTGGCCGGCTCTGGCCAGTTTTCGGAAGAAGACTCCGGCAAGATGCAGCGGCTGCGGGAACTGTGCGAAGAGATACGCGAAAAGCGCGAGCGGGTGCTGGTCTTCACCCAGTTTCGCGAAATGGTCGGCCCTCTGGATGATTTCTGCAGGAGCATATTTGAAAAGCCCGGCGTGCAGCTTCATGGCGGGACCGCGGTGTCCAAACGCAAGGAACGTGTGGCGCGGTTCCAGAATGAAGATGAATACGTGCCGTACTTCGTGCTGTCGGTCAAGGCGGGCGGAGTAGGCCTCAACCTTACCGCCGCCAGCCATGTCATTCATTTTGACCGCTGGTGGAACCCTGCCGTCGAGCGGCAGGCCGAGGACCGGGCCTTCCGTATCGGGCAGAAACGTAATGTCGTGGTGCACACGTTTGTCTGCAAGGGGACCGTCGAGGAAAAAATCGACGAAATGATCGAAAGCAAAAAAGCCCTTTCTGAAAAAATTCTCTCCGCCGGCGCGGAATCATTGATCACTGAAATGTCGAACGAGCAAATTCGGGAAATGTTTAAACTAACATTGAAGAAGGGTGAATAAAACATGGGTTACTGGAACCGCTTCCCCAGGTATGTACCAGTGGCAGAACGCCGGGCCAAGGCGCTTAGCCATGCGGAGAGACTCAGAAAGAAAATTGCCGGACTTGAACCGGTGGTGGTAGCCGGACGCACCATAGCCTCTTCATGGTGGGGCAAATCATGGAATAAGAACCTTGAGCGTTATGCGGACTACTCCAACCGTATCGGACGGGGACGCTCGTATGTGTGCAACGGCATGGTCCTTGACCTCAAGATCGAAAAGGGAACCATACAGGCAATCGTAGCCGGGTCTCACCGCAAGCCGTATCAGGTCAGTATACGGATTAAAACATTGCCTGCAGCCACATGGATCCTGCTGGTGGAGAACGCCTCCGGACGGATTGGGTCGATGCAGGGGCTTCTTGCTGGACAATTCCCCGAAGAACTCAAGGAGCTTTTTTTCTCGAAGGACCAGGGGCTTTTCCCAAAGCCCGCTGAAATCTCGTTCGACTGTTCCTGCCCCGATTGGGCGTCAATGTGCAAGCATGTCGCGGCGGCCCTCTTTGGCGTCGGCGCACGGCTCGACTCCGCTCCGGAACTGTTTTTCACCCTGCGCGGTGTTTCGATGAATAAGCTGGTGGGACAAGTCGCGAAGAAAGAGACCGAAAAACTGCTGACCAAAGAGAAGGTCAAAAGCAAAAGAGTCATGAAAACGGCGGGCACGGGTTCGGAAGATATAGAAGCGTTGTTCGGCATTTCAATGGCGACAACCGGAGATACGGCAGCCCCGTCAAGAAAACGCCGTGGTGCGAAAAACGACAAGCAGTCTTCCTGCGGCGTGAAAAGACGGCCTAAAAATGCGGCGCTTAAGAACAAGGATAAAGGCAACGTTTTGAAACCTGCGGCTCCAGTAAAAAGAAAAAAACCAGGGGCATTTGAAATAGCGCCATCCCGATAATTAAAAGCATCCCATTTTCCCGCTCCATTTTTAAACTTTTTAGCGTTTGACATTTAACCATTTATCATTAAAATTGGTAATTAAAATTCCAATTTGAGGCGCAAAATGGAATTAATTGACCGATTTTTCAACCCACCAGACGGAAGCTTCTTCCTTTTCGGCCCCGGGGGCACGGTAAAATCAACCTTTATAACTCAGTGTTTTTCAAAACTTTGGTTGCCGCTCAATTCCCTCATTGTCGAAATGAAATTATATGGGATATGAAGTAAAGAAGACAGAACACTCCGGTGCTAAAAAAGGTTGCGGAGCATACTGGGGCAGAAAGGCTGACGCGAAAAAACAGAGTAATCATAAGCGCCGTAAGCAAGCCAGGATATTGACCAAAGAAACAAAATTGCAGGATTTCTGAATCAAAAATAAAGCATATTTTAATGGGGGAGAAATCAACCTGTTGGATGAAGCACTATGAAACTTGATGATATAGAAGATGCTTTCTTTTATGTAAGTAGTGCGCCGCAACTTACTAACAGTGCATTATTGTGTAAAGAGACTGGTGAGATATTTTACATTTCCGAGATGGGCGATTCTGATGAATTGCCGGAAGACATAGAAGATTCTGAAAAGTACATCGAAATACCGCACAAAAATGACTTAGACCTTGGCAAAAGACTGGTTATGGACTTTGTAACTGAATACTGTCC
>CAIYCZ010000426.1 GCA_903924805.1 uncultured delta proteobacterium
CCAATACCACTGCTTCGGTGGCCTGGAATAGCGTGCCCAGCTGGAGCAGCGGAACCAACTATCAGTCTCCTGACCTTACAACAATCGTCCAGGAGATTGTTAACCGGGGCGGCTGGGCAAGCGGAAACTCCATGGCGTTTAAAATTACCGGTTCAGGGGTACGGCAGGCAAAGTCCTATGACGGAGACCAGCCGAATGCTCCCCTGCTGCATATATCATACACCTATACCCCGTCGGTGGTAATTAAATACTATGGCTATTTTGACCCTGATGCCAGATATGTTTACAGCAGTAATGAATTTGTACGGACGACCAGCACGGCCAGCGATACCTGGTCCGGCAACTGGCTTAACTGGCTCAGCATGCGGAGGATTGACGTGCTGAGAAAGGTGCTGATGGGCGGGCTTGCCACCAGCCGTACGGGTGGTGGCAATCAGACCAATATTGGTGAAACCCCGGCGCAGACTTCCCGCTATTACCAGAAGTGGTTCAGCAACAACGGGACCGGGGCTGCAAGCGTATCTGCCTACAGCGGAGACCGCTGCTACGGCATCCAGGGCGGCTATATCTATGTCGGCGACAGCAGCACTGATTCCGACCCCTACAGCGGATATGCTGCTCGATATAATATAAGGGTAAAAAAAGACCAGGCCAATGAGCCGCAGGACTTCTATGAGGGAAACCTTGCCGGGGTACTGCAGCGGGTGGGGGATAAGGCGCGCTGGGGCAACGAGTTTTTCAATACCGGCACCGGCACCGGGCAAAGCGGGGGAAGGGTTGTAAGCTCCATAGGCACCAACATGACTTCTCTTATAACCGATTTGCAGAATACCGGCTGCGATACCAATACGCCGCTTGCCGAGTCTTATTATGTGGCCATGCAGTACTTCAAGCAGGAGGCGCTCCAGAGCGGGCTTGATTATCCAAATAATGCTCTTCCACCGTTTAATGCCGTGAATGACCCCTTTAAGCAGAATGGTCAGGTCATAAAATGTGCTAAAAGTTTTGTCCTGCTTTTAACTGACGGGGCGCCCACCGAGGACCGGAAAATTCCCGACGTGTATAAAGACTATGACAATGACGGGCAGGATGCTCCTTTTGGCAATACTGAAAATGCTGACTATAACTGGTGTGATGACCAGCCGTATAATTTCGGGAAATGCGGCTCGGATTATCTGGATGACATTGCCCTGTATGCCCGCACGACTGACCTGCGCACTGATATAAACGGAGAGCAGAATCTTATTCTGTACGCGGTATTTGCCTTTGGGGGGACGGATGAAGAGAGCCAGCAGGGAAGAAAGCTGCTTATGGATGCAGCGCGCAACGGCGGCTTTATTGATCAAAACGGCAATGACCGGCCTGACGGCACCTATACCTCTCCCGCGGAGCAGCGCAAAGAGTGGGACGCCAATGGCGACGGCGTGCCCGATACCTATTTTGAGGCAACCGATGGGTATGAGCTGGAGAGAAAGCTCATAGCTGCCATTAATGACATACTGAAGCGGGCGGCATCAGGGACTGCGGTATCGGTCCTGGCGCAGAAGGGCGAGGGTGAAGGGACCCTGGTCCAGGCATATTTCAAGCCGAGTGTTACCGACGGACTTAACGAAATTCAGTGGATTGGATATTTACAGTCTTTGTGGGTTGATGCGTACGGTAACATGCGTGAGGATAGTGATAGTGACAAGGGGTTGAACGTCAATACTGACAGAATAATAAAATTTTATCTTGACAGCGAGTCCGGGGATACCAAGGTAAAGCGCTATGATGTGAGCTCCAATCCCTATCCGAATCTTGAAACAGCTCCCTTTGAGGATCTCACCCTTGAAGAGATACACCCGCTCTGGGAGGCAGGGACGCGCCTTGCGTACCGGGATGCCGACACCAGAAAAATTTATACCTATATAGGCAGCGGAAGTCCGGCCCAGCCTGATGCATTTGATAATTCAGGTGAATGTATCGAATTCACAACATCAAATGCAGCAGCACTGAAACCTTTCTTTGGTGTGGCAGATGATGCAACCTGGAATTATCTCGGTGCCACGTATGATAACCGCGCCTCAAACCTCATCAATTTTATCCGCGGAGTGCCGGATAACTCTACCGATTATACCGGGAGTCCGCAACTACGACCGCGCACCATCGGCGGACAACTGTGGAAGCTGGGAGATATTGTTTATTCCACACCGGTATCCATATCCAAGGCGGTTGAAAACTACGGCCTCCTTTATGACGATGCTTCCTACCGTTCCTTTTACGATATGTACAAGGACCGGGAGACGGTCATCTATGTCGGTGCCAATGACGGAATGCTGCATGCATTCACTTCCGGGGTGTACAATGCAACGCTCAAAAAATTTGAGCCGGTTACCGGCACTTCAGAGCAGATCGGCGATGAGCTGTGGGCATATATCCCGAAATGCCTGCTGCCGCACCTGAAATGGCTCCCCTATGAAAGCTACACCCATGTTTCCTACGTAGACTTAAAGCCTAAGGTTGTGGACGCTAAAATATTTACTCCGGATGATACCCATCCCAACGGGTGGGGAACAATTCTTCTGTGCGGGATGAATTTTGGTGGCAAAGATATCACTGTCGCAGGCCTCGGGACATTCTATTCAAGCTTTGCTGCCATTGATATAACCAATCCCCGCAGTCCGCGGCTTTTGTGGGAGAAGTGGTATGACAGCCTGGGCCTTACCATCTCAATCCCCAGCGTGGTAAAGGTGCATGACCAATGGTTCTGTATCATAGGCTCAGGACCTACCGATTTCAATGGCACCAGCACGCATAAGGGGCGCGTGTATATCGTTGACCTGAGCACCGGAGCGTTGAGAAAATATTTTGAGACCAGTGAAAACTATGCCTTTATGAACTCACCCGTTTCCCTGGATAAATCCCTCAACTACAGTGTTGATGCCATTTACGCAGGGTCAACCTATTTTGACAGTACCTGGAAGGGCAAAGTATATAAGATAGCAGTGCCAATAACAAATGTTCCGTATACCGAAGGACTGGATGCCACCTATGACACGAACCCGGCAAACTGGAAGTGGACTGCCCTGTTTACAACGCCGGCACCGCTTACTGCTTCGTTTACCATGAGCGTTGATAATAGAGATAATGTCTGGATATATCTGGGTACCGGGCGCTACATCGCGCAGGCGGATAAAACAGATGGACAGCAGAATTATATCTATGGCATCAAGGACCCCTTTTATAACAGCACCGGTGCTTACAAAGATACCTGCTATCGTAAATATGCGACTTCGGGATGTGAGTTTGCTGCCTCAGATATCTTTGCTGCTGACCCATATAAAATCAAAGCGGACGGTTCTATCGAAGTACTGGCCGGCGGCAATTCTTCCATAACCTCTTTTACTAAGCTTATAGAAGAAGCCCAGAAGAAAGAGGGGTGGTACCGGACGCTTATATCAGGCACCCCCTCTGAGCGGGTCATCAGTAAACCGTCAGTGTTTGGCGGCATTGCCCTGTTCCCTGCATTTACGCCAAGCTCTGATGTGTGCGGCTTTGGCGGAAACAGCAACCTGTATGCCCTCTATTTTGAAACCGGCACCGCGTATAAAAAGCGTGTTGTCGGAACCCTGCAGCAAAATACCCCTGCAATACTTGATGTCATGTATCTGGGCGAGGGGCTCTCATCAAGCTTTGGCATTCATTCGGGCAAACAGGAAGGCGGCACCATCTACGGCCAGCAGAGTACCGGGGTAATAGTGGAAGTTGACGTGCTGCCGGCAATCAATGTGAAGAGCGGCACGGTGTACTGGCGAGAAGGGAGATA
>CAIYCZ010000427.1 GCA_903924805.1 uncultured delta proteobacterium
ATATTTTATTGCCTTGGCGTCTTGGCGAGAAAATAACAGTCTCTCGCAAAGGCGCAAAGCAAAATGTAAAATGGTAACCTCTCGCAAAAACGCAAAGTAATAAAAAAGCTCACAGGGAAAACGCTGTTTGGTCAGAAGTTTCATCATTCGCCGCAAAGTTGTATGGCGGCCAGGGGCCGCTCAAAAGCAGTTTTGCCGCCTCCCGTGAACTCAGTTCGCGGAATTCAGCACAGAATTTTTTTGTATGGCAGTGCGGTACCAGAAAGTAGAGGGAGAGCATGGGAGAGCCGGCATGGCGCGGAGCGGCGGCGGGCAGAGGATCAACGCTGCATTTTCTGTAGAGCCCGTTAAACGCCTGCCGGCAGCGCGCAATGACCTCACGGGATGCTTCTGCACACTGCTCCCCGGCAGCATAATAGTTTCTTCGCTGCGCAAGCCAGGCACGTCCCACATGAGGCGCTGTGCCGGGAGAGAGCTGCGACTGCTTGTCCCGGGTTGCCGGCAAAGGCAGACACGCCTCTCCTGCTGCGGGTAGAATGCGGATGCCCATTTCCACGCAGCCTTCAAGCTCATTGAGAAGCGTGCTATAGCGGGCATAATTATTTTCCAGCAGCTGCCGGCCCCGGGATCTATCTTCGAGCACACTGCCATAACGCAGAGGTATAACCGCGCCTTCACAATGGAACGCGGCTATTACCTCCCCATAGGCGACCAGCCGCGGCACATCGGGAGCCAGGTCCTGCTGCAAAACCGTGGAGACTGCCGCGCTCAGCTGGTTACAGGAGATGCATGATATCCGCTTTCCCCGTACACCGCCCGGAATTCTTTTGGGGGGTGGCGCACTATTACGGAGTATACAATACAGCAGGTATTTCATCCCCGCGTTTCCGTATCAAGGGCAGGTGAGAAGCTGAAGGGAGGCCACGGCCCGGAGAGTTCAAGAAACAGCCCTTCGCTCTCATATGCGCTGTTAATGGTGTTGATGCGGGTCATCAAATCCCGCACGTTTTCCCGCGGCACGAGAAATGCCCAGTTGGCCACCATTTCATGATCACTGCCGGTAACGTCACGTGTTTGCAGGCGGCGCTCGCAAAGATCAATGGCGTAACTCTTCAGCTCATTGTTCATGCTGTTCAGGATTCCCCCCAGCCAGAGGTGAAACTCTTTCTCCGAAGTCTTGCGGATGCGCTGCTCTTTAAGATAGCGCAGTCCCGGGGATAAGGCGTTAAGCTGTTCAGCCTTTTCGGAGAGGGCTGCCGCAATTGCCGCGTCCTTTGCCTTCTCCATGTTTATAATCCCCTTGATTACCCACTCATCCCGGTCAGTCACTTCATCAAGAAACCGGGCAACCGCATCATGGTGCCGCTGCATGCGGGAGGTAAGGCTATGCAGAGAAGAAAAAATGGTTCCCAGCCGCACCGGCAGTACCGGAGCATGGCGCATTACCGTTTCTATAATCTCCTCGTGCCTGCGGGCGCGGGGCGCTACCCATGATAAATCCTGCAGCCGGGCTTCAGCGTCGGGACCGCAGAACTCTTCCAGGGAAACTTCGCTGATAACGGCAGTAACATCCCGGCACGAGTGCCGGAAAATCTGATGGGTAGCGTCTACACCGACCCCCGCCAGCGGCAGCGCAGGGTCAGTGCGGGTAAAGCAATAGAGATAAATACCGGTATCCATCATCACGTCCTTCTGCTTTCGGCCAATGCCTCACGTATGTCAGCGGCGCCGATGGTGAGGGTTATCTCTTCGTCAGGTCTATTTTTACCTGCCTCCACGGCCCGTCGGACAGCCTTTAAAGCAGCCCGGTGAATTATTGCGGCGATTTCGGCACCGCTGTATCCCTCTGTTTGACGGGCCAGCGCCGCGCTGTCAATCCCGGCCGCCACCGGCTTGTTGCGCATATGCACGGAAAATATTTCCTGTCGGTCGCTTTCATCGGGCATGGCGATTTCCACTATTTCATCAAAGCGGCCCGGCCGGATAATTGCCGGGTCCAGCACATCAAGCCGGTTGGTCGCGCCGAGCACGGTAACGCCTTTCAGCTCATCTATGCCGTCAAATTCCGCCAGGAACTGGCTCAGCACGCGCTCTGCAACGTGTGAATCGGATGAGCCGCCGCGCACCGGGGCCAGGGCATCAAGCTCGTCAAAGAAAATGATGCACGGCGCTGCCTGGCGTGCCTTGTGAAAAACCTCCCGCACGCCCCGCTCAGACTCGCCCACGTATTTGGAAAGCAGCGCCGGGCCTTTCACCGAGATGAAATTGACCCCGCTCTCGGTGGCCAGCGCTTTTGCCAGCATGGTCTTGCCGCATCCGGGCGGGCCTGAAAGAAGTATTCCCTTGGGCGGGGAGATGCCTGCCTTTTCAAAAAACTGCGGATACTTCAGCGGCCATTCAACGGCCTGGATAAGGTCCTGTTTAAGCCCGTGGAATCCTCCCACATCCTCCCAGCGGACATCGGGTATTTCAACAAATACCTCGCGGATGGCAGACGGCTCTATTTCACGCAGGGCGGTAAAAAAATCATCACGGGTTATTACCAGTTGTGCGAGCTTTTCGTAGGGAATCGCGGCCAGGGTAAAATCAACTTCCGCCATA
>CAIYCZ010000428.1 GCA_903924805.1 uncultured delta proteobacterium
ATATTTTATTGCCTTGGCGCCCTTGGCGTCTTGGCGAGAAATTAGTACGGTGAACTGATTCTGGTGTATTTTGACTACAAACTATAGCTTGCAGGCTTGCAGGCTTGCAAGCTTTTTTTATTGCTGCAATTAAAAAAAGGGTGAGTGTAATGAGCACTCACCCTTTATTGGTAACCGTATCAGGCTTTTTTTTAGTAGAACAGGATCAGTTCTACGAAGCCGTAGTTGTTGTCGGTATTCTTGTTATAGCCCTTTGGATCATCCACAAAGGTAAAGTAGTATTCAAAGAACAGCTTGACCTGCGGATGGATGGTATAGATGATAAGAGGCGTGACTTCTGACCGGTCCCACGCGCCGCTTGCCCGGATGTCCGGAATGCGGTGCTGGTCATAGGTTGCCTTGGCATAGCGCAGATACAGATCAGTCTTCCATTGCGGAATCTTGTACCCGCCCATGACATACCACCAGCTGGCCTTTACGTCAGACACCTGCCCCCAGAAATACTGGCTCTGGAAGTGAAACGGGTCGCGCTTGTATTCCAAGTCAAATCCGGCTCTCCAGGATCTGTCATTAGTAGCATTAGTAACACTATTACCATAGATGACGGGGTTTCTGCCCATGATTGCGTTAAAGGCAGTCAGATCATTTTTGCTCAGCCGCTGATGATAACCGGTTGCGCCTATCTCAAGGCCGTTGATGGGCATATAGGCAAGCCGCATGCTCAAGGCCTTGTTGCTGTTGTCGTCAATATTCATTTGTGTAGTTCTGAGATAACGGATGTCGGCCGGCCGCCCCGCATATCTGGCTCCTGCTGAGAGTCCCCAGCCGTTGAATATTGCAAAATTGGCTTTAAACTTTTTCCATTTGGTGAGGTACTGGATACCGGTAATACGTGCCATGCTGTTGCTTTCATGGAACAGGCCGTAGTCACTCATCACGCGGTCAGGCCCGGTAGGAGCAATACCATAGGCAAAGTTTCTGAATTTTCCGACCTGCAGCATTCCGCTTACCGGCTCCGAACCATTGAACAGGCAGAATTCATGTCTGAATTCGCCAAACGCGCTTTCAATAAAGGTTGTTGGCCCTGCCCATCCCGAAGAGCCAACACTACTGCCGTGTCCAGAACCTTTATAGTTGTTGAATCCTTCTCCATCAGGTGCATTACCTCCAGGGTGCCACCACACATGGAATTCACCGGAGATATTTTTTGTAATGTCATAGCGCAGGTTTAAAGCAAGCTCCGTCACGTCAAAGGTTGACTGCTGCTGTTGTCCGTCCTGCAGCCTGGTCCTGACATAGCCACCAAATTTAAGACGGCCGAATTTTTTCGCTAGGTCATCAATCACCTTATACCTGCTTGATACCTCAGCCATCTTGGTATCCATCTGCTGCTGGGTGGTGACTGCCTGCTGCTGGGCAGTGGAGGCTTCTTCCTTGGTCTTGTTGAGCTGGCCTTCCATGTCGCCAATCTTCTGCTGCAGCTCTTCCATCTGCTTTTTCAGTGCCCGGATCTGGTCCTCAACATTTGCAGCAGAGGCCATGAACGGACTGCACAGGGTTAAAATAAACAAAAACGCTGTTATTAGAATAAATAGTTTTTTCAATTTCACCCCTCCTTATACTAAAGGATTAGTTGTGTCAGTCTGCATATTTTAAATATTTAAATAAACAGACCGTACCCCACTCTTTCCTGTCGCTACCCGGTTTCTCTTAAAATATAAAGCATTAACAAACAGTTATTAATCTTCCGGGAAATTTAAATGCTTTATATATAGAATATTTTACCTTGTCAACTCAAATTTAACTGATTTTAAAAATTTTATTCCTCATCAGCAGCAGGTTTCGGCGTTGCTTTAGTGACATCAACGGTCAGAAGGAATTTTGCCGGAAAGGTAAAACTGCCGGGATTGTCTACGGCCGTCACGATAATCCCGATTCCCACTATCCCAAAAGTTGAGTTTACGTCAATCTTTTTCACAATCTTCAGCGGCGAGTTCTTGCTTACAAGTATCAGTTTCGGTGTGCCGTCCTGCGCATAGGAAAACCCTACCATCATGTAACTCATCTTGAACAGAAAATCATCTGAAATTGACTTGGTGGGGTCAAGGGTCAGCGTGATGGTGCCTGGGGCGGATGGGTCCTGCCCATAGGCAACTATAAAGGTGAATGCCAGGGGTGAGAATTCTTTCAGGTCAAAAATATCATCAATGTAGAACGGGTACTGATAAGACTCTCCGGGGCTCGCGATAATGAGCGGTTCCAGTCCTTCCTGGGCCTGTGCCGCCGGTATGCCGCCCATGAACAGCGGTACAATCAATAGTGCTGCTACTGCATAAAAAATTAGGTTTCTTTTGTTGTGCTTCATATGGTTCCCCCTTAGTGCTTTTATTATTACTGGTTGAACTTCGTTTATATATAAACAAGCTGTTTGCGCCAGCTTAATCTCAAGCCTTATTTTCATCCCCCTGCTGTAGATTTTCAGCATTTTTTATGTTCTAGTGGAGGTTAATAATATAGATAAGTTTATATGTCAACAATTAATTTAATTAATTTAATTGGGGATAAATTTTATGCAGCATGGATTTTCTCAGCATAAAGTAGCTCAAAATTATTAGCTTTACACCTCGAGAAATTTTGTGTATCAATCAGGTACTGACATACAATCACCATACACGTACGTTTACAGGGAGCACCTATGATTAAACGAATAAGCCTGCTGCTGTGGTTATATACTATTCTTATTCTGTTGGTTTCCCCGGCAGCCCTTGCAAAAGAGGTCCGCATCGCAGTCTTTCCCTTTACTGTCCACTCCCAGGAGGATATAGCCTACATACAGGAAGGGATTGCTTCTCTTCTCCCCTCACGAATTGCGGTCAGCGGGAAAATAGGTATAGTGGACAGTTACGCGATCCGGGATGAACTAAAAAAGCTGCCAGCCGACCACCCCCTGTCAAGTGAAGTGGCAATCGGGAAAAAGCTGAAGGCCGACTTTATCCTCATCGGGAATATTACCAAAATAGGCTCAAACGTGAGCCTTGATACGCGGCTTATTGAAGCAGCACCCCCCGAGCAGGAAACACCCCTTTTCATACAAAGTCTTGGATTAAATGATATGCTGCCGCAGCTCACTGCATTTGCAGAAAAGGTTAAAAAACGGGTGCTGGGCAGCTCAGAGCCGATTGAATCAGTATCTGATGCTCTGCCGCAGAAAGAAGAAACAGCTTCTTCAACACCGCGTCCGGTAGCCCGCAAACCATCTGCTGCACGGTCAAGCAAAGCGGCGCAGGCTGAAGACGAGTTGTCCGGAGAGCCGGCTGAAGACTCGGGGGATACAGAAGGAGAAACGATCGAGCGGCCGCGGATGGAGAAAAAGCCGCCGCTTTTTGAATCAACTCCATTTTATTCCACCACTATTACCGGTGAAACACTGCACTGCATGACAGCCGGAGATATGGAAGGAGACGGCACCAGTGAACTCCTTATGTCGGGAGAGCACAGCATCCTGGTCTATCAATGGAGGGAAGGCGGATTGCAGCTCCGCGACCAGATACAAGCAGACTTCAGTGAACATGTTATACACATAGATAGCGGAGATACCAATAAAAACGGCAGGGATGAAATTTTTGTCAGCAGCTTTGAAGTCCGCGCACCCAATTCGTATGTGCTGGAATTAAAAGACAGCACCTATAAAAAAATAGAGAAACGCCAGGACTCGTTTTTCAGGATCTATCAGCCCCCGGGGAAACGGCCATTAATTCTTGGACAGAAGGCTGGCGAAGCAAATCTCTTTGCCAACACCATTTTCACCTTTGCCTGGAAAAATGACAGGCTCTTATCGCGAAACGAATTTCTCATCCCGGAATCGCTCCATATCTACGGCTTTGTCCAGGGAGATATTGACGGCGATAACAGGCTGGAATATATAGCATTCGATAAGGGGATTATAGGCTTGCGGTATCAATTGACCATCTTTTCCAGCCTCGGGCGTACCCGGTGGCGGGACACGCAGAATATGGGCGGAGAGGTGAACTGCTTTGTGAAGCGCATCTTTGGCAATGACATCGAGCAGAAGGAATACATCCCCATGCGCATTCTGTGCGACGATTTTAATAAAGACGGCAGGCTGGATGTCATTGTGGGACGAAATGCAAAAAAGAGCCGGCTCTCCCGGTATAACCAGGGAGAGGTGTTCTGTCTCCACTGGGACGGCTCTGACCTAATCCCTAACTGGTCAAGCGGTTTAGCGGACGGTTATGTAACTGACTACGGGGTGTTTGATCTTGACCGGGATGGCAAAAAGGAGCTCTATATCCTGTCAATTTCAGATAAGGGATTTCTCGGAAAAGAAAAAACCAGGTTGACAGTTTTTAAGCAGTCATCTCCACAATAATTTAAACGCTAAATGCAACTGTTCAAAACGTTTCCGGGGCTTTGTTTCCTTGAGTTTTGAGTTCCGCTTATTTGATATTATTCAGCATGTAGTCTCTTAAGACTGAATTTCTTGCAAATAGGGAA
>CAIYCZ010000429.1 GCA_903924805.1 uncultured delta proteobacterium
AAATTTTTTCTTTTTTTTTTCGGGGGCTCTTTTATTGCCCCACCCCTTCCTCTCCCGGATGCGTATAGAAGCATTTTCAAACCGGTTGCGGTGCAACAAGGCTGCCTGCCTGCGCCATCTCAACGGGCCATTATTACAGCCCCTGTTTTGTCTCCCCGATCCTGCTTTCTTTTCCCAGCAGCAGTCTTTGAATATTGTTTTTATGCTTAATGAGAACCAGAAAGCCCATGCATATTCCCATAGACATTACAGGCAGCGGATAGGAAAATGCAATGAGCAGTATGGGCAGGAGCACGGCCGTGCTGAGTGAGCCCAGGGATACATATTTTGAAACTGCGGCAATGGCGACAAACAGCACCAGCACCAGCGCCAGCGGCGCCGGCGCAAGATAGGCGAAAACGCCGAAGCCTGTTGCCACGCCTTTGCCGCCTTTGAATTTGAGATACACCGGAAACAGGTGCCCCAGAAATGCTGCAAACCCGAAAATGCTCAAGGCCAGATAATCCGCAGCGCCATGAGCATCAGTGAAAAGCAGCGAGCCGATATAGACCGGCAGGAACCCCTTGAGCATGTCGCCAAGAAGCGTGAGAACCCCGAACTTTCTGCCCAGCAGCCGCGTCACATTGGTGGCGCCGATATTGCCGCTGCCCCCGGCCCGAATGTCTGTTGCGGAAAAAAGCCGCGCCAGCACCAGACCCGTGGACACGGAGCCGAGAAGATAGGATGCCAGTGCAAACAGCGCTATATATAAATTCATAATTTAGAAAATCAGTTGTTGCTAGAGCATTTAACTAAATCATAGCTGGGTGTCATTTCGAATACCGTTGTAGGCGGGATGAGTCCGAAGGTTGCGCCCCAGCGCATCAATCTTTAAAGATCTCTCCCTTCGGTCGAGATGACAGTAAAAAAATAGTCTACAGAAAAAAGTTAAAGGCTCTAGCCCTTTTGCCGGACACAAAAACAGCCCTTGGGTTTGTCATAACCTTAGATATCAGACATTGCAGCCCGCCACAACCTTTTAAACGAAACGCTGATTTTTACTTGTGGTCCCAAACCCCTTCTCTCCGGGGGTTCGAGGGAGGTGGCCAAGAATCTTCAATGCCTTTGTCTTACTTCTTGAATTAGCCGTAGGTGGACTTGCGAAGTGTGTCCACCAAATCCCGAAAGCAAGGTGGACGTGCTGCGCAAGTCAACCCTACGAGGGGATGAAAATTAGCATGCGCCACGGCTTGCCTGTGGTATACTAAGGCGCATGAAACGGCTGCTTGTCATTGTGCTGCTGCTCTGTTCACTGGCGCCCGCCTTTGCATTTGACACGGTGCGGACGCAGCATTTTGTTTTTTATGCCCAGCCCGAGGAGCAGAAAGCCGCAGCCTATCTGGCACAGCTTGCCGACACAACCGTGGAGACCATGGCGGCAAGCCTGGGGCTGCAGGTAAGCGCTGTGATCGATGTGTACGTGGTGCAGGAGTTTGAGGAATTTTACCGGGCGCGACCCGATGCCGGCCGCCTGCCATCATGGGCAGTGGGTGCGGCGTATCCCGAAAAAAATCTTATCGTGCTTCTGCTTAACCGCGGTGCCGACCTTGATAAAACTTTTTTGCACGAGACGCACCACATGCTGCTGGG
>CAIYCZ010000430.1 GCA_903924805.1 uncultured delta proteobacterium
ATTCTTTGATATTTAGTCAAGCAGATTTAATTATCAGTATCTTAAACCATCATTTTTGGGTCGTAAATCCGGGACCATACTGGTTTTTCTACCTCTTAGGCAAGTAATGATAACTGCAAACTTCACCTGCAGGTAATTATCCCGGCAACATTTATTTTAACAGAAGACATAAAAAAACCCGCTGTTATGTGCAGCGGGTTTTTTTGTGGGTATTAGTGAGTTTCTAATCAAGAAACCCAATGCCCGGTGACATTATATTTTCAGGGTCAAAAAGGGTTTTCAGGTTTCTTGCCAGCTGGTAGTTAGTTCCCATTATCTTTGGAATAGAACCGTCACGGCCGAGCACCAGCGGGCCGGCACCCATGGCATCAGGGACTTTCTTGATTTCAGTCGCGATGCGCACCATGTCCTGGGTGTTCTTCTGATGGCGGTGATCCCAGGCAAATATATATTCAACTGCTCCGTTGGTGTGGCCGTACTGGCACAGATAGGTCTGCGGCCCGCCGGCATATTCGCCGAACCCGGGCTCCGGGTGATTCCAGTAGCCGTCAATTTCATCACTCAAATCATGGAGAATCTTTTCCATCCGGTCGGAAAATTCCTCATACACATTGACCGCCAGATAGGTTCCCGCGGCAAGGGTGCGGCCCAGGTGCTTCAAGATGCGCGGGCTGTTACTCTGCTGCCATCCGGTGGAGTTGACCTCATGTCCGCGGTACACTTCAATGAGCTCCGGCGGGGCAATCCTGCCTCCCGATTCCTTGATAATTTGTGCGGCTATTTTAGATTGATACGCGATGGTGCGCTCGGTTCCTTCAATGCTCAGGCCCAGGAATATCTTTGGCGCCAGCTTGGCAAGAATTCTGCTCTCCTCTACGGTCTCGGAGGAGTATGCAGAATGGGTCCACAGATCGATAATGGATACTCCCTTGCCAATCTCCCGGTGCATGAACTCGCGCACTGCTTTCAGGGGCGTTTTAAAATCGTTATAGTAGGCCCAGATACTTTTATACCCATGGGGAATGGGAAACAGCTGCCATACAATTTTAGTAACTATGCCATAGGCAGCGTTGGCAAAGAACGGGAGATGTGCCAGATCAGGCCCCGGTCCATGAGCCCAGCAGCGCACTGATCCATCGTCAGCCATTGATGATGTCCGCAGCAGCGTGCCGTCCGGCAGCACCATCTCCACGCCGTTAATGCAGTAAATACCCATGGAGTATTTATAGCCTGCCAGCTTATTCTGACCGGTTAGAATATTGGTGGCATTATGGGATGACGGGCCTGGTCCGCCGCCAAAATACGGCCGATACGGAAACCCTTTTTCATTAAATAATTTCTTAAATTCCCCTGACAGCGGCAGTGCTATTACTCCCGGTTCCACGGTTACCGTGAGATTCTCCTCATCTATCTCAACCGTGTCCATCCGCTTGAAATCAAGTGTCACCCCGCCTTTTTTTGCAGGTATGCTTCCCACCAGCAGGGTGCTTCCGGCACCAATGATATAAAGAGGTACTTTATGTTCGTTGGCACATACAACGATCTTTTGTATCTCCTCAGTTGAACCGGGAAACACCACAAATTCAGGGAGTATCTCGGTGTAGCGCTTCAAGCCGTCGGTGACGATATCCCGGGCATAGGGATATCTATCCACCGGATCATCAAAAATCCACTGAGAGCCGACAACCTCCGTTACCTTCTCCTTGAACTTTTCCACAGACATTCTCAAACCCCCGCATCAGTTTAAGCCATTGCTTTACCATTGCGATGAAACGTATGATTGTGTATGTGTCTATAACACTGAAAAAACGCTTTAGCAGCTGCTGATAAACATGATATAATATAACAATAAATTAGCAATAAACGGAAGTCAAGGCGCAAGTATAGAAGGACTATAAATGCTGCACTAAAAAATTTTCGGGGAAAGTCCTGGCAAGTATAAGGGTATGATACTAATTCTCTTGAACTTATAGCCGCGGGCTGCATTCAGTAATACTATTTCTCGAGGAGGCGTATATGCTTACTGATCAATTCCTGTTAGATTTGAAACGGAACTATATTGAGGCTATTACTCAATACAACAAAGTCTCATTCACAAAAAAAGAATGGGATTTTCTCAGTAAAGCCGGACAGGTCGAAGTACAGGTGAGCAGGGGCGAGGTTTTTGAAAAGGCATGTGTTTCAAATATTCGCGCCACGGTTACGATACCCGGCAGAGACTACCAGAGCACTATTCAATGGCTGGGCATCCAGATATTTCCTGCCAACCCACTGGTGCCGATTTTCATGGGAGTATTTGAGCACGTGTCTGAACAGAGTCTCGATCATTATCCGGGATTCTTTGATGTATATCCGACCATTGCCTATGATGAAGACCGAGAATTTATAAAGCAGAAAATGGAAGCAATGACGAAGAAGCACGGCAGGGCATATCAGGATCTGCAGCAGGGGTATCTGAAGATGTTTCAGGTAAAAGAAGCTGGAATCGGCATTGGTTATGGAGCGGGCATAGCATTTGAACCTGAAGAAACAAATCTAGTCTATTTCCAGGACGCTGCCTCTGAAATATTCAAGACTTATTTCC
>CAIYCZ010000431.1 GCA_903924805.1 uncultured delta proteobacterium
CACTCATACAGTATTTTTACGCCATATCCGGGAACCGAAGCATTTCAGTTTTGCAGGGAAAACGGTCTGATCGGTGATGATTTTGATGTTTCGCTTTTCAATCATCAAAGCCCGAACAACTGTTTCTGCCTGCACATCAGCCCGGAACGGTTCCGGTCTCTTGTCACAAACATTGAAAGAATGGTTGACAGAAGAATATTCTTTAATAATTTTAAAAAGACTTTCTCTTTCAATACCCTGATAAAATTAAAATCGCTTGGATTCAAGAAGAGCTTACGTACTGCCAGGCGGCTATTGGTATCTCCGTATCGATGATTTTTTGTTGTGTGCACTCTAGCAGGTTGTTGAAAAATAGTTTTTCGCAGGCTGGTCAAAAACATTCAGATGTAAGGCGACTGTTAAGAAGAAGCAACGCTATACACCAATGGCTGTACCTGAGGCCTAACAATGTAATGCTCTTTTTTACTGCAACAGCAAGCAAAGTTCCCCCGCCACTTTACAGCAGCAGGTATGCCCTGTTTTGGTTTTAATCTCAGACTTTCGTATTCCGATTCGCCCACATGAATTTTGTAAATGAAAAGAAATACTTTAGACGAATCTTTCCGTACAGATAAACATATAGATAATAAACATAGACTATATAAAACCATAGTTTAAGTACTAGACTTGGCTTTCGTAAGGATCGTTTTCGAAATACATCCCTGAATCGAGGTAGAAGTACTGCAGTCTGGAATAAATAAAGGGTGCTGAGAAGAATAGTATTATCTATGCCTTTTATAATACTGCCCTGCAGGGAAGAAGCCGGAATATCCTTTATATCAAAATCGGGTTCCAGGCACCCGTGATGTATTGCAATATCAACGATTTTCGTGTTCGGAAGCGGGGTGAAAATAACTGCTCTGGGAACATCCGCCTTCATCTGGATATTCAGATCAATCGTCTCCCACATTTCGTCTTCCGTTTCTGTCGGTAGACCCAGCATGTTGTATGTCTTGAAAGGAATTCCTGCATTGTGCAGATTGCTCGCTACGCGCAGCAGCAACTCGTTCGTATAGCGTCGATTGAGAATTTCTCGTCGTACTCTTTCTGAGCCTGACTCAACGCCTATAGCGACGCTGTGGCAATTATACTGACTGATAATTTTTATCACGTGCTCAGTAGCAAGCTCCGGGCGTAAAAGAAGTATAAATGGCTGGCTGGTCAATTTAGTGTAACATTTTAAAAACTCTTCCATCCAATCCGTATCTATTCCGAAGGTGTCTGAACAAAGAAACACCGGACTTTCCTGGAAGTATTTTAAGGCCTGCTTTGTCTCCTCAATTGCCCGTTCAGTGCTGAAGCACCGTACATATGGCCCCAATCCCTGATAAATTTTTCTCATGCTTTCATTGAAGCAATAAGTGCAGGAATAGGGGCATCCGCGTATCGGAAACACCAGCGGGGAACTCGTTAACACCGGCGTGCCCACATAACAAGACCAGTCAATCAAAGGAATAGTATCTAAATTTTCTACGAGTGGTCGAATGGGATTACGTATTATCTCTCCGTTGCGCTTCACCCATAGGTTTGCAATATTGTCCAGTGGTTTATTTTGATCAAGCGCGTCAAGCAAATCAATAATAGCAAACTCTCCCTCACCGCGACAGATAGCATCTATTGATGGATCTTTTATTATGTCAGGGAAAAGGGTTGGATGAGGTCCGCCAGCTACCATGAGAATCTTTTTCTGTTCTTTAATCTTTCTTGCGATAGCGAGGATCTCATTCATGAACGATGTCATCATTGAGAATCCAATGCAGTCTGGCTGTTCCCGTTGGATAACCTTCAATATGTTATTGATATTGTTTCCTAAATGCAGCACCATTGTGTGCCCAGCAGATCGTGCTGCGGCGTTTAGATATGCCGTCCCAATATACGGATATGCTTGTATTTGAATCATTAGTATTTTTGCCATGGTACTAATCCTAATATGGCATGTTTCATAACATCGTCGACCTTTTTTTTGAGCTGCGATTATGAGTGATGCGCCCCAGAGGGTTTTTCATTAATTTCGTTTCTATGGTAAGAAGGTTTCTCGTAATCATATTAACGCTGATGACGGGGGATCAAAGCCTTTCCCGGATACATCAGCAGTGTTTTTTTAAAAAAGAACAAGTTTTGCGCAAAAGCAAGGGGAATCAATACAATTACCCGATATAAGATACTTTTTATTTCAAAATCCAAACCTGCAAATTCCTCGCGGAGCTCCTTTTTAGTAGATTGTCACAAACGCCCCTGGATAACATCATATGCACTGCGCAACACATTAACAAACAACCACCTTTCAGGTTTCAAATGAAAGCCCGATCCATCTAAAAAGGTCTCTGCTTATTCAATATGCTCCAATACGTTAAAAAATAATATTATATCATGGTTTTCTTGAAATTCCCCCCGTTTTTCATAAATATTATACCTGCATGAAACTGCGAAAAAAATTGATATTTTGTTTTTATAATATTATAGTTACTAAATAACAACTATAATCACGAAACAGTTCCCCTCTGTAGGGAAGACAATAAAACTTTATGAAATCTGAAAACATTTTCATCATTGTTCCAACATATAACGAAGCGGCTGTCATTCAGGAAACGCTGCAACCGCTTATTGACGGGGGGTATTCTGTTGTTGTTGTTGATGATGGTTCGACTGACGAAACCTATGCAAAAATCAAACAGATGCCGGTGCATATAATTCGGCACATCATAAATCTTGGACAGGGCGCGGCATTACAAACAGGAATGGAATACGCCTTAAGTCGTGGCGCAGACATCATTGTCCACTTTGATGCTGACGGACAGCATGATCATCATAATATTGGGCATCTGCTTCGGCCCATTCTCGAAAAGCGGGTGGATGTCGCACTGGGATCACGGTTCCTCAATAAAGAACATGCACGACAGATTCCTCTCGCGAAGCGCAGTCTGTTAAGATTGGCAACCTTGTTTACCATCCTAGTCAGTAATATCAGCTTGACCGACACGCACAATGGATTTCGTGCCTTTTCACGCAATGCCGCTGAAAAGATAAAAATCAATGAAAACCGTATGGCGCATGCTTCAGAAATCCTCCACCAAATTGCAAAAAAAAAATTATCTTATACTGAAGTGCCTATTCAGGTTCTTTATACGGAATACGCAAAGAACAAAGGACAGTCAATTTCTAACTCCATAAATATTTTAATCGATTTTCTTTTAGGAAGATTCTTGCGATGATTATCATTCAGGGAATTCTTTTTATCCTTCTGCTCACAGCAATAGCAATATATTTCAGATATTTTTCCCATCAAATAATCGGAAGGATCATCGTCCTTGCCATGGGATGTGTCCTTTTTATTTTCATACTGTTTCCTCCTACAGCTAATTATGTTGCTTGGTCTCTCGGGATCGGCAGGGGGGTAGACCTCATTTTTTATCTTGCCCACGCATTTATGCTGATAATTGTAGGGCTCTTATATATTAAGCTAAAAGAACAACAGTCAATTCTTACTGAACTTATACGAAAAATCGCAATAGAATTCTCCCGGCAGAAAACTGATGGTAAATAAAAGGGGGCGACTCAATAACCCTTAATGCAACCTCCCGCAATATTCATCCAAATAAAAAAATCTGGTTTTAAAACTTCGACTGCAGTCCTCGCCGTACTTGTATATCTTGCGGCGGGCATGCTGCTGCTTCCGATGTACCGCTATCAGATAAATCCTGACGCCATCACCTACATCTCTATTGCTCAGAAATATGCCCGGGGTGATTTCTATAATGCTATAAACGGCCATGCATATCCCCTTATCTCATGGCTCCTAGTCCCATTTATCCTTGGCGGCATTGATCCCCTGCTGGCAACTAAAATATTAAATCTCATTCTTGGGTCGATAGCGGTTTTCGGTTTGCAATTGTTATTCTCACGCTTCAGCGTAAACGAAAAGGTCAGACGTATCTGTTTTTTCAGCATCATCCCCGGGGTGATTTATTTTGCGTACTCTGTCATTACACCAGATCTTTTACTGGCAACTCTGCTGCTTTTTTATCATGCATTCGTCTACTCCCCCGGCTATTCACAAAAAAACAGCCGGGGAATGCTGTGCGGTCTTGTGGGTGGCATGGCCTATTTGGCAAAAAGCTACAGTCTGCTTTTTTTTCTTTGCCATTTTACGTTAATAAACTGTTACTATTATTTCAAAAATACAGCATCAGCCAGAAAAACCATTTTGTGTAATTTCGGAAGCGGCATGTTGGTCTTCTTGATTATTTGCGGCAGTTGGGCAGGAGTCATCAGCATAAAGTATGGATTTATCACTACCTCAAACCAGGGTTCGGTGATTCTTTCCGCAATAAGCCCCTATCCTTCCAAAGGGCCCGATTACCTTGTCGCGCCGCCGAATAATACTGCTGTGAGCATATGGGAAGATCCCTATGTCGTGATGCAAAAGAACTCCTGGAGCCCGTTCAACTCGCGTGCTGATTTCAGACATTGGATGAAAGTCATCATGAAAAACATAAGAAACACCATATGGTATTTCATATGCTTTTCGCCGGTGGGATTTTGCATATGTCTTGGGTATGTACTATTTTTGACGGGAGCGCAGCATCGTCTCGGCAACCATGAAGGAATCCTGTATATCCTGGTGACAACCATACTGTATGCAGGCGGCTATTGCCTGCTTGTAGTAAATGAACGGTATCTGTGGCCCCTGTTTTTTTTGTTTGTGATCATGAGCAGCTGCGGACTCTCGATGCTTCTCACGAAAAAACTTTTTAACAGGAAAGGCGTTGCTGCCATAATACTCTTTTTGTTCGGCGCCTCATATATACTAATGCCGGTGAACAATTTATATACGAGCCTTAATTCTGGCAAACAAATATATCTCCTGGGCAGCCAGCTACAACAGTATATACCGCCGGGATCCAAAATAGTGTCCAACACACAATGGTACGAGTCATTGTTTCTGGCATATCACCTAAAATCCCGCATCTATGGTACAGCCGACAATATGCGCAATGACAAACTGGCAAAGGAACTGCGTACATTTGCCATCGATTATTTTATTGTGTGGGGCAATTCAACCGATACATATCCCTTCCTGGAACACAGCAAGGAAATCATCGACTCAAAAATACAAGGCCTGCATATTTACAGACTAAAATTATAAATAACGGAACATTCCTGATAAGCTTCCCTTATTCAAAAGCAGACAAAAGGTATGAACTTCAACGAAGGTTAAGGTAAGAGATGTATACGCAGGCGCATTTTTGGCTCATTGCAAAACTGGCTTTTGGATGCATTGAACCATCCAGCAATAAGAGTGCGAATCAATGCCTATGCAATTTTTATAAGCACAGGGAGATTTGATAGTCATTACTCGGCCGAATAACAGCTCGCTGCATTCTCTTCCGATCAGCCAATCCCCCCTAACGGGTGATATCTATAGCGCAAAAAGATAAAAGGCCTTTCGACAAAAACTAATTAATATGGGAAGTGTTATATATAAATAACGTAAAAGCATATACCCCCGAGAGCAACACAGAAAAAAATTATCCGGCTACCCAAAAGGAAGTTCCCGGCTAAGAAAAGAGATACGCAAATGCAAACTCAGACATAACCTTTCGCCGTATTGGAAGGTGTTTATCTTAAAAGGAAGGGCTCCCTCAATCTGTAATTAGGACACTGGGGTAACAACGCTTCCCATAATCTTATAGTTCATACCACAGGTACACTCAAAATGCGGTTTTCCTTCCGGGATAAACCGCGCACAGCGACACATGAGCCCCCTTAACTTCGCGGGGTTGCCATAGACCACATGATGTGGCGGAACATCTTTGGTAACGACTGAGCCGGCACCAATGAACGCATACTCGTTGATGGTCAGTCTGCACACGATGGTGGCATTAGCTCCGATGGTCGCACCTCTTTTAATAACAATGCCATCGAGATCTTCAGGACACATTTTGTTTTGCGCTCGCGGTGTATAGTCATTGGTAAATACTGCCGCAGGGCCAATGAACACATCATCTTCAATAGTTATATTGTCCCAGATTGCCACATTGTTTTTTATCGTAACGCCGTTTCCTATCCGGACATTATTTTCTATATAACAGCCCTCACCAATATTACAGTTCTTACCAATTACGGCTCCCGGCATCACATGCACATTGCGCCAGATTCTAGTGCCCTCGCCAATACGGGCTGATTCAACTACGGCATCTTTATGGATAAAAAAACTTTGCTTTTTCATACAAAATCTGCCTAATTGCGAATCCCCAGTCCCAGTAAAAAAAGTGGTCGAATAATGCTCCACCAGCCGGTGATGGGCTGCATCTTCGTATAGCCTAGTTTTCGGGGCGGATATATTTTCGTTACCGGCACCTCTGTTGTTTTATAGCCGAGTTTTATAACCTTGTAGTAAAGATATGGCTCAAGCTCATATTCATTGAGCCATTCCTGCCAGATATTGATCCGTTTGTCCTTAAAAAGTGCTGTCTTAAATGCGCGAAACCCGTTGGTGCTTTCGCTCACCCATTTCCCGGCCACAAGGGAAAAGAGCAGCGGATGGATTTTCGTTGCCACTTTTCTGTACAACGGCATTGCCCCGTAATAGCCGCCCTTCTTAAAGCGCGAGCCCTGTACAAAATCATACCCTTCCCGGACGATGGGGGCAACCAGCTTTACAATCTCCTGCGGCTCATCCTTATTATTGCCGGCTATGATTACTATGATGTCAAACCCGCGGGCTATGCCGTATTCTATGCCCGTGCGAAGCGCAACCCCGACACCCTGCGTACTGCCCAGGGCAATTATTGTAGCGCCGAGGGTCCGGGCAGTTTCAGGGGAACCGTCCGTCGAGCCGTCGTCGACCACAAGGATTTCATCCACTACCGCGGCTGCACGGATGCGCGACACAACCTTGTCTATTTTGTGCAGTTCGTTGTAGCAGGGTGCTATGCAGATTATTTTCTTGCCGTCAAACAAAGCATTTCCCCTGAAACCTTACAGCAGGCGGTTAAGGCAGTCACATACCAGGTCAATCTGCTCCTCAGTAATCTCCGGATACAGGGGCAGGGAAATCATCTTCCGGGCAAGCGCTTCAGCATGTGGAAAATCTCCCTGTTTATAGTTTAACGCGGAGCAGGCCGCCTGCAGATGGATGGGTATGGGATAATGTATGCCGCAGAAAATGCTCTTTTCTGCCATTTGTTCCATGATTCTGTCCCGGTCTCCGTCAACCTGTATGACAAACAGGTGATAGACATGGGTTGAATCCTGTGCCTGGGCAGGCAGGACGACGTGTGAGTTATCTGCCAGGTTTTTTCTGTAGCGCGCTGCAGCCCGCTGCCGGGCTTCATTCCAGCGCGGAAGATAGTTCAGTTTAATGTTAAGCACGGCAGCCTGTATGGTATCAAGCCGGCTGTTCATGCCGAAGGTCGGGTGATAATATTTTTTTGGCGAGCCGTAATTCCGCAGCGCAATGAGCTTCTCATAGATTGCCGCATCACTGGTTGTAATCGCTCCCCCGTCTCCGAATGCACCAAGGTTTTTCCCCGGATAGAAACTGAAGGCGGCGGCGGCGCCCAGACTGCCGGCAGCGCGATTTTTATATCGGGCGCCATGGGCCTGGCAGGCATCCTCGATAACGGTAAGGTTATGCTGTGCTGCCAGGGCATTGATCTCATCCATCGGTGCGACCTGGCCAAACAGATGTACCGGTATGATAGCCCTGGTTTTAGGTGTTATGGCCTTTGCCGCAGCTTCCACGTTAATCAAATAGGTGCGCGGATCGCAATCGACAAGGACTGGCCGTGCCGCTGCAAGCTCAATAGCCGCAACAGTAGCAAAAAAAGTATTCGTAACGGTAATGACTTCATCTCCAGCGCCGATTCCCGCGGCCCTGAGGGCCAGATGCAGGGCATCAGTGCCGGAGGCAACGCCCACCGCATATGCAGTGCCGACAAAGGCAGCGAAGTTTTTTTCAAATGCTGCTACTTCCTTGCCAAGAACAAATGCGGTATTGCTGAGCACTTGATTGATAGCGCCTTGAAACTCATCTTTATGCTGCTCATACTGGGTTTTTAAATCAACTAAGGGAATCATGTTTAATCCTCTTCTGCTGTCTGACATCCGTTTATATAGTGTTATGCTATGCTGATAATACGGCTCTGCTCCTTGATAGAGCGTGTTGCCGCTTCCAGTGCTTTGACAACATTAAGCCCATCATAGCCATCGGTTAATGGGCGAATACCCTGTTGAACACATTCCATGAAATGCATGCACTCAGCCATAAGCGGTTCATTCAGCTGGATGCGCGGTATGACTACTTCGCCTTCCCTGATGGAGAGGCGAAAATCTATAAAACTGTCCTGGTAGTAATCATCTTTATCAATCCCCATGTTGTATATCCGGATCGGTTCTAACAGATTCATATCATTCCATACCAGCATCTTCTTTTCCCCCACCACCGTAATCTCCCGGACTTTTCTCGGATTGAGCCAGCTGGCGTGGACATGGGCAATGATATCATCCCGGTATGTAAACGTGGCATATACCACGTCCTCTATTTTTTTATTCAAGTAGCATCCGCCGTGGGCTGATACTGATTTTGGATTATCGCCAAGCCAGTATGAAAAAATGGATATATCATGCGCGGCAAGATCCCACAGGGCATTTGCATCATAGCGCACCGGCCCCAGATTGGTCCTGCTGGCGTCAATGAGATAAATTTTACCCAGTTCATTGCTGTCAATGTAGTTTTTAGCAGCCCGGATTCCTGCATTATACTTAAACGTGTGCCCCACAAACAGGATGAGCTTTTTTTTCTCTGCCAGTGCAATCAGCTCCTCGCACTCTCTGGCTGTTGTTGCAAGCGGCTTTTCAACAAATACGTGCTTGCCTGACTCCAGAGCTTGCTTTGCCAGTGGAAAGTGTGACGCAAGCGGGGTTGCAATAACCACACACGCAATATTCTTATTGTCCAGTATATCTGAAGACTCAGTAGTTGTCTTGATATGGGGAAAGCGATTTTTTATTGCCTGTAAACGATTAGTATCAAG
>CAIYCZ010000432.1 GCA_903924805.1 uncultured delta proteobacterium
CGGCCTATCCTTATCGATAAATTCCTGGAGAATGCTATTGAAGCTGAGGCTGATGCCGTCTCTGACGGCAAAGATGCATTCGTCCCCGCCATCATGGAACACATTGAGCTGGCAGGCATTCACTCGGGAGATTCGGCGTGCGTGATTCCTCCGGTAAGCATTCCGAAAAAGCACCTCGAGACGATTTCCGAGTATACGAAAAAAATTGCCATCGAGCTGCACGTTGTCGGGCTGATTAACATCCAGTACGCCATTGCCCAGGATACCGTGTACATACTGGAGGCAAATCCACGGGCTTCGCGCACCGTGCCGCTGGTGTCCAAAGTCTGCAATATTCCCATGGCGCGCCTGGCCACACAGGTCATGCTGGGTAAAAAGATTCCTGATCTCGGCTTGAAACATAAAGCAATCCCCCACTTCGGCGTTAAAGAATCGGTATTTCCCTTCAACATGTTTCCCGAAGTTGACCCGGTGCTGGGCCCTGAAATGCGCTCAACCGGTGAGGTGCTCGGCATGGCAGACTCTTTCGGCCTTGCGTTCTACAAAGCCGAGGAAGGAGCAAACCAGCGCCTGCCGATAGACGGCACCGTTCTTATCACCGTGAACGAACAGGAGAGACAGGCTATCCTTGACGTAGCCAGGCGATTTAAAGACCTTGGCTTCAGTATCATGGCAACCCAGGGTACCCATGAATTCCTGGCTCAAAACGGGATTGAGACAAAACCGGTTAAAAAACTATCTGAAGGACGTCCCAACATTGTTGATGCGATTACCAATAAAGAAATTCAACTCATCATCAACACCCCGATCGGCAAGCTGAGCAAGGAGGATGATTCCTATATCAGAAAGTCCGCCATCAGGTTTAAAGTGCCTTATATAACCACCACTGCCGCTGCGCTTGCTGCAGCAAAAGGCATAGAGGCGTATAAGAAAGGACACGGGGAAGTAAAATCCTTGCAGGAGTATCACGCGGATATTAAATAAATGGCCATCAGTAAAGATTGATGGGTGAGGGGTCACGGGCCACGGGTCACTGGCCACGAGTCACTAGTAACGAGTCACGAAAAAAGTGCTCACTATAAATAATACTGTTCTGATTATCATTGACGTACAGGAAAAGCTGGCAAAAGCAATGCTCAACAAAGATGCATTGTTTGAAAATCTCCAGAAAATAATTAAAGGCGCACAGGTGCTCGGCATCCCTATACTCGTAACCGAGCAGAACCCGAAAGGGTTGGGGAACACGGTGCCCGAACTCAGCAGCCTGCTTTCAGCCGCCCCATCCGTCAGCAAGTTCAGTTTCAGTTGCTGCGGTGAAGAACAGTTTATGCAGAAGTTTAATGAACTTAATCGCAGGCAGGTTCTGCTTGCAGGAATTGAAACTCACGTCTGCGTCTATCAGACAGCGATAGATCTGCTTGGCATGGGGTATGAAGTGGAGGTGCTTGCC
This sequence comes from uncultured delta proteobacterium, assembly GCA_903924805.1. Taxonomy (GTDB): domain Bacteria; phylum Desulfobacterota; class WTBG01; order CAIYCZ01; family CAIYCZ01; genus CAIYCZ01. Next base: position 1,451 of record CAIYCZ010000432.1, read on the forward strand.
GATTGTGTCTCATCACGAACAGCAGAGAATAAAGCACGGGGACTGGAGAAAATGAAGGAGGCTGGCACAGGTTTAACCAGCACGGAAATTGCGCTGTTTGAACTGCTGAGGGTTGCAGAGGGGGATAAATTCAAGGAAATCAGTAAAATAGTAAAATAAATACATTACTGCTGCGAACGCTGAAAAATATTTCTCTCTTAAAAAAGAGGCGTAGTCTGACCCTGAATCTTAATCGGTGATTGGTATATCAATGACCTGAACATGTCCTGTAGCCGATTGAGCATGTTTACGCTCCTGAAGTTCAGAATTTACCGTTAATGCAAGTCAGTAAATGAGCACAGTATCTCCATCCGTTCTACAAGCGGAAGAGATTGAAACCATCGGGTTTGGGCTTCGCTGGTTTCCTCTTGACGAGCATGGTTAACAGTAGCCTTCATAATTTTCTGATTCATCGAACCACAGTTCGTTTGGCAATATTCTTTCTTCTTTCCTCTTCCCGAACCCCTATTCCTGGGTTTCTATTTTTGGGCAGAATACCGCACGCAGGGGATTCCGGTGAGAAAAAAGCTCACCAAATAGCACCTCTTAAAAATCAAAGTGGACAACAGATTGTGTTTTAGCGTAAACAGACAGTGTATGAAAAAAATCAGTATTACTACCGGATGCATTAAAAAGATTCCCTGCCTTCATATCAGCAAGGGCAAGCCGTCTCCCAGCACGGTAACCATGATCCATGAAACGCCCGTGGAGCTCCGGATCAACGGGCATTCGTTTATCCGCACCCAGTGCATGGCCCATGAAGTAGAGCAGATGGCCGTCGGCTTTATGGTATGTGAAGGGCTTCTGCAGAAGCGCTCTGAGCTGAAGCGTGTCGAGGCGGACCTGGCCGCAGGGGTTGTCAATGTTGTTGCAGAAATCCCGCATGCTCGTCTTCAGGAGGCAGGTGCTCATATACGGCTTGCTTCAGGCGGGAGCAAGACAGGGGTTATTGATCTGATGCAGGAGAAGGTTAAAAACGGCTTTATCATATCATCAAAAAAGACTATCAATGCAGAGCACCTGATCAGCCTTGGAATCGAGTTTAATAACTTTGCAGGACTGTACCGCGACAGCCGCTTTGTGCATTCGGCTGCCCTGTCAGATGGGATTACTATCATACGTCATTGCGAAGATGTGGGCCGGCATAATGCCGTGGACAAGGTGCTGGGATATGGATTTATGGAGGGGTTGCGGTTTGACGAGCTTGTCTTGCTGTGTTCAGGACGCTTCTCCCTTGAGATGGTATCAAAGGTAGCCTGCGTGGGCATCCCCATCTATGTGTCACCCGCAGCCCCGAGCGTCGAGGCGGTGGAACTTGCCGAGCGCATCAACATGACCTTGTGCGGCAGGGTAAAAAAAGACAGTGCTAACATTTATTCAGCTTCATGGCGGATTGAGTCAACGCGATTATAGGTGTTCTATGTACCCTCTATTGTATTGACACTCACGCTGTTTTTCCATATTTTTAATATATTTATCTTCATGTGCTAACTAATACCGTAAGGAGGGTAAAACCATGGCTGAAGCACAAAAGAAGGTCATTGTCGCAGGGGCTACCGGACGGGCTGGCAGGGCCATCGTTAACGAATTACTGAAACGCGGGTATTCAGTACGGGCTCTTATCCGGGCGCATATCGTTCCTCCCTTTGATCCTCCTGATCAGCCGGGCATGCGTTCCCGGGGAGTGGAACCGGCACAAGGGGATCTCACCTCGGTTGCATCACTTGAGAAAGCTCTGGAGGGAGTACATTTTCTCATAAGCGCCATCGGCTCCAAAAAGCCCTTCAGCAAAGCAGAGAACGACAAGATCGACAACATGGGCAACCAGAACCTCGCCAGGGCTGCTAAAGCTAAGGGGCTTGAGAAGATTGTCATCATATCTTCTGTCGGCGCAGGGAACAGCAGGAATGCTCTCTCCTTCGTGTATAAAATGCTCATGTCGCCGATCCTGCGGGCAAAGGAAAAGTCGGAAGCCTTTATCCAATCATTCGGTATGACCTATACCATTATCAGGCCCGGCGGCTATGGTGACAAGGAGGCGTCCGGCCGGATTGCCTTTGGCGAAGGCGGGAAAATAACCGGAAGGATTACCCGTGAGCAGATTGCAAAGGTGTGCGTTGACGCGTTAACCAATCCAGCAATGAATAACCGCACCTTTGAAGTGGTGGATGCAGCAACGGTAGCAGAAGACCGCCGCCGGTTTATAATTAACATTTAGGAACATAATTCATTTGAGCATTATATATGAAGATTTCTTAATGAAGTGTTGAATTATTTGAGGAAAGAAAAAGGGGGACAGGCTACTTTTTGAATGGATCTATCGATACCTTGATCATCAAGATAATTGACTGATGTATTTATTTAAGTGAAGAGTTGGGCTAGAATTTACCAAAAAGTAGCCTGTCCCCTTTTTCACCCATAGTATATCTACCGGCGGAAATATTGCAGGGATAATTCATCTAAGATGTGCAACTCTTCGAATCTGTCTCAGCAAATTTTTCAGAACTCGGTCATCGTCAAAATTGCGTTGAGAGTGGGTTCTATAGAGAAGCCTGCTAATCCAGATGTTTTGTGACCAACAGGGTTGACGGATCATCAGGGTTATTAGTCTCTACAAAGCCCATCTGCTTGATGAACTTGCGCATGGCCGAGTTGCTTTTGAGTACG
>CAIYCZ010000433.1 GCA_903924805.1 uncultured delta proteobacterium
CCACAACCAGTTATTATATGACTCTGGCAAAAGAGGCAGGGACAAAAATTATTGCCGTTGACCCGCGGTTTACCGACTCTGCTGCCGCATTTGCCGGGCAGTGGATACCGATACGACCCGGAACAGACACTGCCATGCTGATAGCCATGGCATATGTGATGATTAAGGAAAACCTGCAGGATCAGAAGTTTCTTGATACCTATACTACCGGTTTTGAGCGTTTCAGGGATTATGTGCGGGGAGCCACTGATGGAGTTGATAAAACGCCTGCCTGGGCAGCACAGATTACCGGTGTGCCTGCTGCGGTGATTGAAAAGCTTGCCCGCGCATATGCGACCCTGAAGCCGGCAAAACTTTTGACGTTAGGTGCTCCAGGGCGCACTGCATTCGGAGAACAATTTCACCGGGCTTCGGCAACGCTTGCCGCAATGACCGGGAATATCGGCATTTACGGAGGCGAAGCTGCGGGCTTCGGACTTGCACCAATCGGACTCCAGCCACTTGCTTCCGCAGGCCTTCTCCACGGGGGTAAGCCCGGTAACCTTCCGGAAGGCACCAGCCCGAAAAAAGGCGTGCACATCACCAAGGTGTGGGATGCCATTCTCAGGGGTAAGGCCGGGGGCTATCCCGGTGATATTAAAATGGTCTATACCACCAATGGCAATCCCGTGAATCAATTCATGAATACCAATAAGGCGGTTCAGGCATTAAAGAAGCTTGAGTTTGTGGTGGTTCATGAGCAGTTCATGACCCCCACTGCGCGGTTTGCAGACATACTGCTTCCGGTCAACACACATTTTGAACGAAATGATATTATCCGGCCCTGGCACTCAGGTCCCTACTATATGTATCTGAATAAGGCGATTGATTCTTTGCATGAATCAAAATCAGATTTTGAAATATGCTCTGAACTGGCAGCCCGGCTGGGTATTGAAGGGTACAGCGATAAAACAGAAGATGCGTGGCTGAGGATTTTCTGGAAAGCGGCTGATGAGTTTACCCATACAAAACCGCTCCTTGACTATGATGAGCTGAAGCAAATGGGAGTGCATAAGATTGATTTAAAGCAGCCAGCCGTGGCTTTCACGCAGCAGATCGAGGATTTAAAGACTAACCCGTTTCCCACGCCTTCAGGGAAAATCGAGATTTATTCTCAGCGACTGGCAGACATGAATAATCCTCAGCTCCCGCCGATTCCAACCTATATCGAGCCGTGGGAGGGTCATAACGATTCGCTGGCACAGAACTACCCGCTGCAGCTTATCAGTACCCACTACAAAAGGCGCATACACTCCCAGATGGATAATATCCCCTGGCTGAGAGAGCTTGAGCCGCAGATGGTATGGATACATGCTTCAGATGCCCGGGCACGTGATATTAAACATGGTGACGAAGTCAGAATTTTTAATGACCGGGGAGAAGTGATTCTTCCTGCTAAAGTTACCGAGCGTATCATGCCCGGTGTGGTGAGCATAGACCAGGGTGCCTGGTATAATCCTGATAAAAAAGGTGCGGACCGGGGCGGCTGCGTAAACGTGCTGCTCAAGGACGAGCACTCGCCGGCTGGCGCGTTCTGCAGCAATACGTGTTTAGTGCAGATACAGAAAGTTTAAAACCGGCACAAAGTTTGTTGCGAGTTTTTTTGAAAACAATGGGGATTTAATAATTAATAAACGAGCAACAAGCATGAGAAATGAGTCTGTGTCCTCTGTGGTTTGATAACAGGAGATAGTTATGCAAATGGCATTTTATTTTGACCAATCCCGCTGTATCGGTTGTTATGCGTGCAGCGTGGCGTGCAAGGACTGGAACGATATACCGGCAGATGCAATCCAGTGGCGAAGGGTAACATCACAGGAATGGGGCACCTGTCCTGAAGTATTTCTGACCTGTCTGTCACTTTCCTGCTGCCACTGTACGAATCCTGCCTGTGCAGAAGCCTGCCCGGTCAATGCCATCAGCAAAAGGAAAGAAGATGGCATAATGGCCGTGGATAGAAAGGAATGTCTTGGCTATGATGCCTGTGGCGCATGCAAGAAGGCGTGCCCCTACGAAGTGCCGCAGTTTGGAAGTGAAGGAAATGCGAAAATGCAGATGTGCACCTTCTGTATTGACCGGCTGCGAGAAAATAAAAAACCCGCCTGTGTGGATGCATGTCCGGTGCGGGCTCTGGATGCCGGCTCAATGGAGGAGCTTAGAGGAAAGTACGGGGCTATAAAAGAAGTGCCGGGATTTACCGCTGCTGCTGAAACCATGCCTTCAATTATTTTTAAAGCGCGGTATAAATAAAACTAAGCGGTACGTGTTGCGAGTTCTGCGTTGCGGGTTCTGCTTTCCATGGATTCTTTTTTAACATGAAGCTCGGAACCCGGGGACCGCAACCTTTGTAGTTATTCTAGGGGCTCCACAAACTCAATCAGCATGCCGCCGGTGTCTTCAGGATTAAAATAGGCAACCCGGCTTCTCTTCATGTTGAGGATGCCGTCTTTTGTCACATGACCGAGCCGCACCCCTTTGTGCGCCATGTTTTTCACGGCCTCCTCAATATCTCTGACCACAAAAGCGATGTGGTTAATCCCTTCTTTCGGATTGCCCAGAAACTGTCTGAACGCATCTGTTAAAGGCTGAATCAGTTCAAGCTCTATATCACCAATCGATAAAAAAGCAAAGATGGTGTCGGTTTCTGTGCCTCTTGGCGGCACAAACCGAATGTCCTCATCCGTCACTCCCAGTAGTTTCTTGTAGACGGCAACTGCCTCATCAATATTATTGACAATAATCCCAAGGTGGCGGATTCTTATTATCATCTCGTGTGGCTCCATTGCGATTACCCTTTCTTTGCAGGATACCAGGGTGAATAGTGTTTGAATAGTTATTAAATAATTAGTTGAAAGAAATTAGAGAGTCAAGATAGAAATGATTTTATTGATAAGTGCTGTTTTATTAACTGGTTGACTATTTTAAAATGGGTGTGATAAAGCAGAACAATCATGCAAGCACACCGTCGTTTACGCTCATTACAACCTCCATCTGTACTGATACTGTGCCTGGGAATTATCTTCGCACCGGGGTACTTAGCAGGCACTGTTTTTGGCGCTGGCGAAGATGACGCTGTCTTCCGTCTCCCGGCTACCCTTGAAGGAGAGGATATTACTTTTGGTGTAGGTTTCTGGCTGTTTAAAAACGCTGCGCATGCACATATGTCATTTAAAAAGGCTGAAGAAGGTTATGTTGCCAGCTTTGAAGTACAGACCAGTGGATTCATAGGATTAATCACCCGTAACATGAAAGAGGTTATGCAAAGCACCATGCGCTATGATCCGCAAAAAAGGCGACTCCAGCCACTCTCGTTTCAGGAGACTATAACTCAGGGTGACCGGATACGAATAAAAACAGTCACATTTAATTATGAGAAAAGGATCTTTACTTTTACCCAGGAAGGCACAAACAAAAAAAAGATCGAGATAACCGGAAGGCTGCCTAAAAAAGATTGTGATGATCTGCTGACAGCATTTTACAATCTTCGTCTGGGGTCTTATGGACCGATAAAGAAGGGACGCGATATTCCAATAACGGCATGCGTAAAAGAAAGGCCGTCACGGCTGCTTATTGTTGTGCCAGAACAGGATAAAAAAGCACCGGAACGAGTCTGCAGGGGAGACTATTATATGATGCTTTCCATGGAAAAAGACCTTACCAACATCGCAAGTAAAAAGGTATCAGGATGGTTTGATAAAGACCTTGTCCCTCTGTGCGGCATTATTGAAGACGCATATTTCTTTGGCGATATACAGGTGATACAAAAAGAGAGACAAATCGCAAAATAATTGACCATAAGAAAACAACGTTTTTTTCTGCCATACACATCTCTTATCGTAACTGCTCATCTCTTCAGAAATTCACGTGCTACCCCCCCTATCTTTATATTTTC
>CAIYCZ010000434.1 GCA_903924805.1 uncultured delta proteobacterium
CTCATCTATTTCGAGCACGACCTTGAAGCGGGCGCCTCGTTTATCAACGGCTATATCCAGACGATCGTCGAGGCCGTCAAGCGCAAGATGTCTCCCACCTGGCCGCTGGGGCCCATGAACTACATTGCCGGCCCGCACCGCTGCAACTACCATGAGCTGGTGCTGAAAATAAAGAAGACGCTTGACCCGCGTCTGACCTCCAACCCCGATTATCCGGTGCCGCAGCAGCCTCCGGGGTAAGAACAGCGGAGCAGAAAAATGCAGTAAAATCTGGAACTCAGAAAATCAGGGAAATATTTACTTTCCCCTTTATGAGTTCCTGAGTTCGCGATTCAACGAAATAATATTTCTCTGTGATTAATAGCAAACAAAAGGGAGATTACCAATGCCTGCAAAAATTCTTGCCAAGGTAGATTATATTAAACCCCTTGAGGACAAGCCCTACCGTGATGTGGTGCGGGAAAAGAAGGAGTATCATGAGGAGCTGAAGAAAAAGCTGGAAGTGATTGTCGGGACTGAGAACGTATCAGATGAGACAGCGCTTCTAAAAAAATATTCCCGGGACAGAAGCCTTGCGACTCCCGGCAAGCCGTCCTTTGTTGTTTTCCCGCGCACTGCAGATGAAGTCATCAGGCTGGTCAAACTGGCTAACGAAGAGCTGCTGCCCCTTATACCGGCAAGCTCCGGCACCCACAGCTACGGTGCTACCATTCCCCGGATGGGCGGCGTTGTCATAGATATGTCCGGGTGGAAAAAGATATTGAAGATTGACCACCGCAACCGAGCCGCGCGCATAGAGCCGGGTGTCACCTATGGTGAACTTGCGGAGGCGCTGAACAAAGAGGGCCTGCGGCCGCTCATGCCGCTGCTGCCGCGAAAAGACCAGTCGGTGCTCACTGCCCATCTTGAGGCGCACCCCATGATGATACCGGAATTTAATTACAGCGAGCCGCTCTACACCGCGGAAATAGTCATGCCCGGCGGTGAGATATTCCGCACCGGCTCTGCTGCAAGCGGCTCTCCTGAAACCATCCACACGGACATGGTCGGCCCCTGGGGCCCGGGGTTTGACTGGAACCGGCTCTATACCCGCAGCCAGGGAACCCTGGGCATTGTTACCTGGGCAAATATTATGGCAGAGCCGCTGCCTTCAAAGCAAAAGCTCTATTTCACTCCCGGCCGCACAATAACAGACCTCACCAACTTTACCTATACCATTCAGCGCAAGTGGCTCGGCTATGAATGCTTTATCCTCAACAAAGTGAATATGGCGCTCATGCTTGCTGAAACCATGCCGGATGATTTTGCAGCCCTGAAGGAAAAACTTCCAGAATACGTGCAGGTCTTCTGCATTGCCGGGCTGAAGCGGTTCCCGGAAGAGCGGATAGCCTACCAGGAAGCGGATTTCTTTGCCGCCGCCCAGGAGGCCGGGGTCCAGCCGCAGCTCGCACTGCCTGCGGTGCCGCAGGCAGCCGCCTTCTTTTCCCGCAACCTGTCCCGCTGCTGGGACCGGGAGGTGTACTGGAAAGATGCTTACAAGGGAGCGAGCGCTGATATATTCTTCATCACCACCATGGACCGGGCAGCACAGTACATCGCAGAGATGCAGCAGGCGGCAACCGCCCATGATTACCCGGCCTCCGAGATCGGTGTGTACCTGCAGCCCATAGAAAACGGCAGGGTTGCGCACCTTGAATTTAATATGTTCTATAACCCTGATGACCCGCAGGAATGCGGCCGCATTAAAAAGCTCCACGCTGCTGCCAGCGAACGGATGCACGCACTGGGTGCGGTTTTTACCCGGGCCTACGGCAGATGGGCTGAAATGGTTAATACGCGCAACGCCGTACAGTTCCAGGCGGCAAAAATGATCAAGGAGACTCTTGATCCCAACAACCTCATGAACCCCGGCAAGCTGGGACTCTAAAAGAATGCAGAAGGCAGAATGCGGATTGCGGAATGAGAAAAAGGCACAAGAGCAACCCGCCTTCGCACAACGCTACGGCGGGCAGGCAGGCACAAAGGCACAAAGAAAATTTGGAATGAAAATGTCAAGATCGAGAGAGTAGGGTAACTACGAACGACTTAGAAGGAAGATAGCTGAAAGTCAATAACATTGATTATTTTTAAAGGGAGGCCATCATGAGGAACAGAAGAAGTTTTTTGGGACTGGTTTTAATTGTTTGTTTCATCGCAGGGTTTTACAGCATTATTACGGCAGCAGACACGAAAAAACAGCAATCAAAAGAGACCCCCGCCAAGGCGCAAGCAATTGATGCTTCGGCAGAGGTTAGCAGCGAACATCCGGACATTCCCGAGGGAATTTCCTGCAGCGACTGTCATGAAATGAAGCTTGACGCCAAAACCACAGCCACCCAGGTGTGGCTCAACGGGGAATACCTGGGCAAGAAAAAAGGAGAGGGTGTCATGACCGACGACCAGCTGTGGAAAGAAATAATCAAAATGATTGGCGGCATAAAAAACAATTCAAAAACATATGTGCTTGCAACCTGTATGAACAATAGGCCTCTGTCAACTACGGCAGAGTGGACACTTGATCCGGAAAAGAAAGTGCTGTACGGCGTTCACGAGATGGGGACGGAGAAACTGGTTCACATCAAAAGCAACCCCTGGGTCAGCCTTAACTGGCATGATGAATTTGCGGGCATAGAAGGGCCCTACCGCTGCTGCCAGATAAAAGGGCGCTGCGAACTGATTGACGGCACCAACCCTGAATTTGAAAAAATATTAATCAACTTTGCGCCCTATGAGGATGCCGCGAAGCGGATGATGCCCAAAAATCCCACTCCTGAGCAGCGCGAGCAGACGTTGAAAAATTTCCGTGACCAGGTCTTTAAAAAAAGGTTTCTTATCAGCAAGATCACCATAGACCGCATTACGGTCGTAAACAAAGCTTTTATGAAACAGGGGTTTAGAAATGTCCAGAGATGGGAGCGGGAAGCCAAAGTGGATTCACAAAAATCAAACAAGCAAAACTAATAAGCACGTTGAGCAGCTATGTCTAAACAATTTGGCTGGTCAGGAACAATACTTAAAATAGATTTAACCGAGCGCAGGGTTACAAAACTGCAGACCGCTGATTACAGCCGCCGCTTTATAGGCGGCCTTGGCATCGGAGAGAAAATCTACTGGGATGAAACATCTCCTGACACCAATGCCTTCGACGCAGAAAACCCTCTCATAATGATGACCGGGCCGCTGTGCGGCACAACGGCTCCCGCAGCGCCGCGGATGGTTGTCTGCGGGAAATCCCCCTGCACCTATCCGGAGCGGTTTGTTAATGCAAGCATCGCGGGATTTTTTCCGGCAGTGCTTAAAAATGCGGGATTTGATGGGATTGTTCTAACGGGCAGAGCTGACAGACCCGTGTATGTAAACATTTCCGATGGGGCTTGTTCTCTACATGATGCATCCCGTCTGTGGGGCCTGAATAATACTGAAGCGCGCAAGCGCCTTGGGCAGGAGCTCCCTGAGTCCGCCAAGATCCTGTCAATCGGAACCGGATGCGAGAATCGCACCCGTATCGGCAACCTGACAGGAGATCTTGGTGGCAGCGCTTCCATGGGCTTCGGCTCTGTGATGGGCTCAAAAAACTTGAAGGCAATTGCCGTAAACGGTTCAGGCCGAGTTGCAATTGCAGATCCGGACGGTGTTACGAATGTCCGGGAAAAGCTCAAGGCGATGACCGGCCAGGGTTTTCACAATATCTATGCAAACACAGTCCCCATGCCGGGCACCGAGGTTGTCAGGAAAATGCACTGCCATGGTTGTCCCCAAGGCTGCTGGCGCTCGCTGCAGCGCAGGGCCTCGGGTCTTGAGGGTATCCGGAAATGTCACATGGGGTCCTGGTATGCAAAGTGGGATATGAAGCTGAACGGCGCGATAACCGATACCACCTTTCTTGCTGCCGATCTCGCAAATGACTATTCCTTATGCACGGACGAAATTCTTTTTCTGCTCTTGTGGCTTGAAAAATGCCTTGAGCGGGGCATCCTCACGGAAAAGCAGATTGAACTGCCCGTTGCCCGTATGGGCAGCCTTGAGTTTATCCAACAAATGCTTGAAATGATTTCAAAGCCGGAGGGATTTGGAAGCGTGATTGCCCAAGGTGCAGTGCGTGCGTCTGCAAGCCTCGGCGATGAATCAGCTGCCATTGTAAGTGAATTCCTCACCAGTTCCGGCAGGCCAGCACGCACCTACGGCCCGAAGAGTTTTATCATGTCAGCTCCTGTCTTTGCCGTTGAGCAGCGCCCGGCAATCACCACCCTGCATGAAATCTGTCATCCGCTCACCAAATGGGCCCTCTGGCTCAAAACAGAGGGCAAAGGCAGCTATGTGTCCACAGACGTTTTGCGCAACATTGCAGACCGATTCTGGGGTGGCCGGGAAGCAGTTGATTTTTCTACGCTTGCAGGAAAGGCCCGGGCGGCGAAAATTATTCAGGACCGGCAGTATGCTAAAGAATGCCTGGTGCTGTGCGACCTTGTCTGGCCAATGCTTGATGATGCAAGCACCGGAGAACATGTCGGGGATCCAAGTCTTGAGAGTCGGCTGCTTTCTGCCGTAACCGGCCGGGATATCAGCGAGCAGGGACTAAGTGAAATCGGTGAGCGGGTGTTTAATCTCAACCGCGCAATCCAGCTTCGTGATGGCCGAAAGGGACGCGCCGATGACATACTGTCTGAAACCTGCTTTGTCGCGCGGGAAGAACCACCTGCTGACATTTTTGATTTCTACAACCCCGAACGGCTGCTGCCGGGAAAAGGAGATGAATTAATCTCCTGCAAGATGAAGGCTGTCGACCGGGGGCAGGTTGAGCTCCTGATGAATGAATATTACGAGCTGCGCGGGTGGGACGTGGACACGGGACTGCTGAAAAAAGAAACGCTTGAACATTTTGATCTTAAGGATGTCATCGATTCCTTGGGTGACAGGGCGGTCCATAAATTAAAATCCGGCAGCAATGAATAATAAAATCACTGCATCCATGTAGAGGAACAAAATGAAAACAGTTGTCATTACCGGCAGCACGCGAGGTATCGGCTTCGGCATGGCCCGGGAATTTTTAAAACGGGACTACCGTGTCGTCATAAGCTCGCGAGGCAGGGGTCAGGTTGAAGAAAAAGTTAAGGCGCTCGGTGCAGAATTCAGCAGCGAGCGTATATATGGCTTGGCCTGTGATGTCACTGACAGCAGTCAGGTGCAGGCATTGTGGGACAGCGCAAAGAAGCGATTCGGCACCATAGATATCTGGATTAACAACGCAGGGATTACCAATAGCATGAAAAGTCTGCTGGAACTGGACATTGCTGAAGTCGCTCCCGTGGTCAGCACAAACATAACCGGACTTATCTATGGGTCACTCATTGCACTTAAGGGGATGACTGAGCAGGGGTTCGGGCAGATATATAATTTCTATGGACATGGAAGCAATGACGCAAAAGTTGCCGGACTGCACGTGTACGGCACCACTAAGCGGGCAGTGCGGTACTTCACCGAGGCGTTGATTAATGATGCTGAGGGTACGCCAGTACAAGTTGGTGCGCTTAGCCCTGGTATTGTAGTGACTGATTTTCTTATAAACGACATGCGCAAAATGCTCCCAGAGCAACTGGAGACCGTTACGGCTCTTTACAACTGCCTTGCAGATACCGTTGAGACCGTAACGCCTTTTTTGGTCGAAAGCATTCTCAGTAACGATAAAAACGGCACGGAAATCAGCTGGCTCACCGAGGAAAAAGCAACAGAACGTATGAACTCAGATGAGTACTGCAGCCGCGATCTGTTCAGTAAATACGGTCTGTAAAAGCTATTAACCGCTGTACTCCCTGATATAAGCTTGGAAGGAAACGCACATGTTCCCTTATGATTCAATTCGTGATTATGTTGCTGCCCTGGAGGCACAGGGCAGGTTGCTCAGGATTAAGGAAATGGATCAGGACCGGTATGAGATGACGGCCTTTTCCTACACGCTTGATGATCGCCTGAAGGAAAAAGCGCCGGCCTTTCTGGTGGAACGGACAAAAGCTAATGGCCGGTGGCATGACTCTCCCGTCATTGCAAATATCTTTAACGGCTTTGGCCGGGTGGCGCAGTGCTTCGGGGCTGACCCTGAAAAGATCAATGACAACCAGAGCGAGATGCACCAACTGGCTTCCCGTCTCATCCTGAACCGCTTGGACAATAATTTTAAATGGAAGAAGATAGATCCGGTTGTCATTAATAAAAAAGACGCGCCGTGCAAGGAG
>CAIYCZ010000435.1 GCA_903924805.1 uncultured delta proteobacterium
ACTGTTATTTTCTCGCCAAGACGCAAAGGGCGCCAAGGCAATAAAATATATAAGTACTACCAGTTGTTTTTAGCAATTCATTTTTACTTTGCGCCTTTACGAGAGACTGTTATTTTCTCGCCAAGACGCAAAGGGCGCCAAGGCAATAAAACATATAAGTACTACCAGTTGTTTTTAGTAATTAATTTTTTCTTTGCGCCTTTGCGAGAGATCACTGTTTTTAATTTATATTTTTATTTACATATGCTATATTCGGAATGCGGAATGCTGGCTAAGGCGTGAAAAATTAACATCACGTGTTAGACACACAAACAAGATTTAAAAAGGTAACATCGTTATTAATTTTTCACGCTCAACCGGTAAAACCTCCGCCGCACAGGTGGGGGTTTTTTATATAGGACACCTGGCAACACGGCTAACCAAAGAGGACCAGGGCAAATGTCAGTTTCGAGTTTGTAGTTTATGGTTTTTAGTTAAACACAAACTACAAACTATAGACAAAAAACATTTTCTGTGTTCCCTGTGGTTAGTGATATAAGGATTATATAATGGGAATAGCGTTGCTGGAAGAACGGTTCCAGCAGTATAAAAAAGAATACCCGCAGAACATTCCCGCGCTTACAGTACTTGCCAGACAGATTTCAGGCCTGCAGATACAGATACGAAAACTGTTTGAAGATATAACGCCGTCGCTGTGCTCTGCCTGTGAGATTAAATGCTGCTCGGGGATGCCCATTGACGGATGGTTTACGGCAGAAGATTATTTTGCATATCGCATGCTCTACGATGTGCCGGAAGTTTTAGAGGAGCACCATGCTGAACAATGGAACTGCTCATTTCTCAGCCCTGATGGATGCTTTCTGCCTGAGGACATGCGGCCGCTTGCCTGTGTGAAAGTCAATTGCCAGAAACTTAATCAGGTACTGGAAGAGCAGGGGGCACGTTCGCAGTTTAAACAGTTGTCTGAAGCGATTGATGATATTCAGACAAAGCTGTGGGAACTTGTTGGCAATAATGAAGAGTAACTTCCCATGACACAGCTGTTCCATCCGCAACTCCTGAATCAGCCGTTCGGAGACCCGGCCCTGTATGTAGAGCTGGGCGGCGAACGGAAGGCTCTGCTGTTTGACCTTGGTGATATATCCTGCCTGCGGGCCGGTAAGATCATAAAAATATCCCACGTGTTTATCTCCCACACCCATATCGATCATTTTATAGGCTTTGACCATCTTCTGAGAATTCTCCTTGCGCGGGATCAGACACTGCATATTTACGGACCGCGCGGAATCATAAAAAACGTTAAGGGGAAACTGGCTGCATATACCTGGAATCTCGTAGACGGATATCCCTTTGTGCTGGAAGTAACAGAAATCTTTAAGCGCAGCATAAAAAAAGTCTCCTTTATATGTACGGATAAATTCAAGCAGGGCCCGTCTGAGCAGGCAGCCTTTTACGGTATAGCAGATAAGAATCCGCATTATACGGTTAAGGTGCTGCATCTTGACCACAGGATTCCATCTCTTGCATACTCGATAGAAGAACGGTTTCATGTGAATATTAACAAAGACCGTTTGCAGAAACTTGGCCTGCCGGTGGGGCCGTGGCTGCGCGAGCTTAAAAACTATCTGTGGGAAGGAAAGCCGGATAACTGGCCGGTTAAAATCTGTGAAAATACTTCCCGGAAAGCTGTCAGGAAGCTTTCCCTCGGTGAATTGAAAAACGAGATTGCCACGATAAGCAAAGGGCAAAAAATTATATATATTGCAGATTGCAGGGGTACGGAAGAGAATTTTAAAAAAATTATATCATTTGCCATGAATGCTGATATTTTATTCTGTGAAGGCGCTTTTCTCGCAAAGGACCGGAGTAAAGCTGAAGAGCGCGGGCACCTTACTGCAGAGCAGGCCGGTTTTATTGCACGGGAGGCGCGCGTAAAGGCGCTTAATATTTTTCACTTCTCACCGCGCTACGAAAGCTGTCCTGAAGCGCTCTTTGTGGAGGCGGGAGAAGCATTTAAAGGGGAATAGGTGAAAGATAGAAAGGGTTCTCAAGGATTCGAGGGGTCGAGGGTTCCAGGGAAAAGAGAAAGGTGCAAGGAAGAGTGCTGAGTAACGAGTGCTGAGAAAAAATCAGTGAAAAGGCAAAGAGGTGAAGAGGCAAAAGATAGATGTATAACGATTACG